>CAXMTB010000177.1:0-6284 GCA_964195835.1 uncultured Nitrospinaceae bacterium
AGCATTTTTGTTTGCGGCTTTCTGGGCCGGCGTGGCCGGAGGGCTTTTTGCCCATGTACTAAGGTATGTAAATCCAGGGACGTTCGGTCTTCAGAAACTTGCTGAGGTTTTGGCAATGGTATACTTTGGCGGGTTGAATTCCGTTTACGGCTCGATTGTGGGTGCAGTAAGCTTAAGCATGCTCAGTGAAGCCCTTCGTCCGCTGGAGATCTTTAAGTGGATTATTATTCCCCTTTTGCTCATTTTGGTGATGATTTATCGTCCAACGGGCCTCATCGCTTTTAAAGAATTTGATGTTAAGAAACTTATAAAACCAAAAGATAAGCAGGAGAAAGAAGGATAGAATGCCACTGCTTCGTGTTGATAAAATGAGCCACGACTTTGGGGGTTTGCGAGCCGTCAACAGCTACGATCTAAACGTAGAATCCGGCCAGATCAGAGGTCTCATCGGACCCAACGGAGCAGGCAAAACCACGATTTTCAACCTCATCACCGGTATCTACAAACCCACTGAAGGAGACATCTATCTGGAAAGCAAAAAAATTACCGGCCTCGAGCCTCACCGGATAGCTCACATGGGCATCGCCAGAACCTTCCAAAACTTACAGCTCTGGCGGCATATGACCGTTCTTGAGCACGTAAAGATGGCGTGTTACTCTAAGATAACCTATGGTCTGATCGGGGCCTTTTTCGGCACACCCAAGCGGCAAAGGGAAGAAAGAAAAATCGAGGCGAAAGCCCACGACCTTTTGAAGATAGTCGGCATCGACCATATTGCAGATCAGGTCGTAATTAATCTGCCTTACGGTGATCAACGAAGGGTTGAGATGGCCCGGGCTCTGGCCATAGAACCCAAAATACTGTTTCTGGATGAACCCACCGCCGGAATGAATCCGGAAGAATTGATTCAGATGATGGAGATCATCAGGCATGTGCACCGAGAGCTGGGCCTGGCCATTTTTCTCATCGAACACAGGTTGAAGATTGTTATGGAGTTGTGCGAGATCATCCAGACCCTTGACTTTGGCCGGGTTATTGCCGAGGGCACACCGGAAGAAATTCAAAACGACCCCAAAGTAATTGATGCTTATCTGGGCAAAGAGGTGGTGCTTTAATGTTGTTGTCAGTGGAAAACCTTCAAGTTTCATACGGTAATATTCGCGCGCTTCACGGCATTGATTTTCAGATCGATGACGGCGAGATTGTGTGCATCATCGGTGCCAATGGGGCCGGCAAGAGTACAACGCTGAGAGCAATTTCAAGACTGGTTCCGGTGGAAGAAGGAACAACAATGACGTTCATGGGCAATGACCTGCTTCAATACCCTGCGGACAAGGTGGTGAGCAAATTCGGAATTTCTCATGTTCCCGAAGGGAGGCGACTTTTCGGAAACCTGACGATAATGGAAAATCTCAGCCTGGCTACCTTTGCCAGAAAAGACAAAGAAAAGATCCAGGAGGACCTCAAGAGAGTATTCAGTATTTTCCCACGCCTTGAAGAGCGCAAAACTCAAAAATCAGGAACACTGAGCGGCGGAGAGCAACAGATGCTTGCCATCGGGAGGGCGTTTATGAGCGGAAGAAGGATTATGCTCCTGGACGAGCCTTCAATGGGTCTTGCACCTTTACTAATGCTGAATGTCTTTAATGCGCTTAAACAACTCAACGAGGAAGGAACCACCATTCTACTTGTGGAGCAGAATGCCCGGATGGCGCTTCAATTTGCGCAGCGCGGCTATGTGCTCGAAAGCGGCAATCTGGTTCTGGAAGGAAGCTCTGAAATGCTGCTTGCAAATCCCGAAGTCAAGAAGGCCTATCTGGGCGGCTAAAAACCAAATTGACAATTGAAGATTTGTAGTATCGTCTTCTGTCTTTTCATTAATAAAATTGGAATAATTCCTTAAATATTCAATCTTCAATCGAAAATCGTCAATCGTTTATACCTGAAGCTCCTTTGAAATCGATTTGTTTCAAGGAAATGGGCTATTACGAGTTTTCAAGTATTTTTATCCTGGACCTTAATCATTGAAAACTGATAATTTGGATGATAGACTATTATTTTCAATCGTCAATCTTCAATCAAAAATCATCAATAAAAGATGGGGGATATTATGATACGGGTGGGCATAATAGGTGCAACCGGTTATGCCGGTGCCGAGCTTGTGCGGATTCTTTGCGGTCATCCCGATATCGAGTTGACCATCCTGACGTCTCGCCAGTATGCCGGTTTAAAGTTTGACGAGATTTTTCCCTCAATGACAGGTTCTGTGAATCTGGTGTGTGAGGCCCTGTCTGTGGATAAAATTTGTGATAACGCGGAAGTTGTATTTACCGCGCTTCCACACAAGATTCCCATGGAGATTGTGCCTGAGCTTATTTCTCGCGGCAAAAAGGTTATCGACCTTTCGGCTGATTTTAGATTCAAAAACTCAACAACCTATGAAGCGCATTATCAGCAGCATACGGCAAAAGATCTGCTTGAAAAAGCAGTATATGGACTCTGCGAAGTCTATTTTGAGAAGATTAAGAATGCAACCCTGGTAGGTGCTCCCGGATGTTATCCCACCAGTGTACTTTTGCCTCTGTTGCCGTTATTGAAGCGCAATTTTATTGATACCCATACCATTGTTGCCGATTCAAAATCCGGCGTCAGTGGCGCCGGTCGCAGCCTATCCCTGACAACGCACTTTTGTGAGGTAAACGAATCGTTTAGGGCCTATAAGGTAGCAGAACACCGGCACAACCCCGAGATGGAGGAGGTGCTGACCATTGAAAGCGGCCAGCCTGTGCATCTTACGTTTGTTCCCCACCTTGTTCCCATTTCCCGGGGAATACTTACCACCTTATATACCACTCCTGTAAAGGGTATTGGCCACAAAGATATTGAAGACTGTCTCACCACATTTTATTCCGGACGTCCGTTTGTTCGTATCTGTAGAGAAAGCCGTTTGCCTGACACCCGGAATGTCCGCGGTACTAATTATTGCGACATCGGATTTAAGCTGGATGAACGGAACCATCGTCTGATTCTGATTTCGGCCATCGACAATCTGGTAAAGGGTGCTGCAGGCCAGGCCGTACAAAACATGAACATCATGCTCGGTCTGGATGAAACCGCAGGGCTTAAGATGGTTCCTTTTCCTGTTTAGAGGATAGAGAAAATAGAAAAGAGAAAAAACCTTCGGCCGTTAGAGGTTGAAGGAGCGGGAACTTTGTTCCCTTGATGTTGGAGGCTCTGATTTTTTCCCTCAAACCTATAGCGAAGCGATCCTCAAACCTAACGCGGTTTAAGACGATTCGACCACTCGACCATTCAACCAATTCTTACCCTGAACCGCTTAACTCGGGTTTATTTCACCGCATAAGGCTTGGCAGCCAGAGGGCGATTTGGGGAAACAAAATGAGGAGCAGATTGCATACAAGCAAAGCTATGAGCATGGGGAAAACTCCCCTGAAGATTTTCTCAAGAGGAACATCCCTTGCCACACCATAGACCACATAGACATTTATACCCACAGGCGGCGTAATCACACCCATTTCCGTGATAAGAACAATGACCACACCGAACCAGATCGGATCAAACCCGAGGGCTTGAACAACCGGAAAAAATATGGGGATGGTCAGCATGATCATGGCCAGTGCATCCATAAAACAACCTCCGATAAGATAGACTAAAATGATCACGCCGATAATCGCATGGGGCGGAAGCGGAAGAGAACTTACATAATCTGCAAGGGTATAAGGTATCCGGGTAATGGCCATAAAATGACCGAATATCACCGCACCCGTGACGATCACCATGATCATACAACTGATTTTGGTTGTATCTGCAAGGGATTGAATAAACCCTTTCCAGTGGAGTTGCCTCCTGATTATGGCGATGAGAAGGGTCATGAAAGCGCCGATTGCCGCAGCCTCGGTGGGTGTGAATAGCCCAAAAAAAATTCCGCCCATAACCAGTGCAAACAATATCATGGTTTCGAGTATGCCGGCAAAGGATCTGAATTTCTCACGAATATTGCTCTTGGGACCCGGGGGGGCCAGAGAGGGGTTTTTCATGACACGAAGATGAATGGTCAAAAGAAAGAGAAAGGAAAGGAGAATGCCGGGCAGGATACCGGCTGCGAAAAGTTTTCCAATGGACTGCTCGGTGAGAATGCCGTAGACGATGAAAATCACACTGGGAGGTATAAGAATACCAAGACTTCCAGCTGCAGCCACGGTACCTGTGGCAAGGCCCATATCGTATCCATATCTTTTCATTTCAGGAAGGGCAACCGTGGCCATGGTGGCCGCTGTTGCATTGGTTGAGCCACATATGGCGGAGAAAGCGGCGCAGGCACCCACGGTTGTCATGGCCAGTCCCCCCCGCCGATGCCCCAGCAGCACATAGGCTGAATCATACAGCCTGCGGCTGATGCCGGCGTGAAAGGCAATCTGGCCCATAAACACAAAAAGGGGAATAACGGTCAAATTATAGGAGGAAAAAACATCCCAGACATCACGAACCAAAAGATTCAATCCTGCATCAAAATTCACCACATAGCTGAATCCGATGAGTCCCAGAAAGCCCATGGCAAAACCCACAGGCATTTTCGAATACAAAAGGACAAGAAGGATGATAATCCCAATGATTCCAATGGTTGACAGGCTCATTTTTCCAAGATCTTCAAAGCATTTTTAATTAAATCAGATAAAAGTATAAGACAAACGACTGCCGCAGAAAAACCGATTCCATACACAAATGGATAAAAGGGGAGCTCTAACGTTAGTGAAACCTCATGTGAAGCGTAAAGATCATTTGCATAAATGACGGACTGCCATGCAATGAGTGTAAAAAGGAATAATCCAAAGCAACCGGTCATACATTCAATGAGCCTTTGAAGCCTTGAAGGGAAAAGACTGACAATAAAGCTCACCGATACATGTCCTTTTTCTATGGAGGTATGGGCCATGGCAAAAGAGACGGCTACGGCTCCCAGAAAGCAGACCAGTTCATAAGTTCCGGGAATTGGTCTGCGAAAATAACGCAAAACAACATCTGCGCAGGTCAATAACATCATGGCAACAATGGCCGTTCCTGCAACCCAGTACATTTTTCTTGCCAGAGCGTGTCCCAATTTTTCAAGAATGTGCATTTTGTTTTATATTTAATGCGTTGTTAGGACTCGACATCGGTTTAAAATAAAAAAGGGTTGTCCATGGCAATTCATGTCTGACCAGGACAACCCGGGAAATCATCATCCTATTTTGAATATTTTTTCATCAACTCTCTTATTTTCTTAATGTGCTTATCCCCGTCGGGAGTATTTGCGATATAGTCGTTGATGACCGGTTCAGCAGCTTTTCGCCATCTGGCACTCTCTTCGTCAGACAGTGATATGATCTCGTTGCCAAGACTTTGTGTGTATTTTCTGCCTTCTTGATCGGTGCTGTCCCATACGTTACCGTGAACGTCGGTATATTTATCGCTAACCTCATCGAAAATTTTCTTTATATCGGCTGGAAGCGCGTTCCACTTATCCAGATTCATTACAACAAAGAAGGTGGTGGTGTAGCCGACACTGTAACATTCGGTTGTATATTTGATAACTTCGGCCTGTTTCCAACCTTTCAAAACCTCCATTGGGCCAAACGTTCCTTCGACAACTCCTTTTTTAAGGGCCTCATAGGTGCCGCCCTGGGGCATGGCCACAGGAACTCCGCCGAGTGCTTTTACAATTTTAGCGCTCAATCCGGTGGCCCTGATCTTCATGCCTTTCAGATCCTCGAGTTTTTTGACCGGTTTCTTTGTATGTAAAAGTCCGGGACCATGAGCATGAAGGTAAAGCACTTTTACGTCACTTAACTCTTTGGGCTTGAAGGTCTTTGCAAATTCCTGGGCCACCCTGCTGGCAACTTTTCCATTGGGATAACCCATGGGAAGGTCAACTGCGGCCATGACCGGAAAACGTCCACGGGTATACGCAAAAAGGCTGAAGCCCAAATCGGATATTCCCTTGACGGTGCCGCTATAGCATTGAGGTGCTTTTGTAAGGGTTCCGGCGGGAAAAACGGTGATCTGCACTTTATTGTCGGTGAGTTTTTCAATTTCTTTGGCCCAGTCCATTGCAGCTTTGGTCTGACCATGGGTTGGCGGGAAAAAAATACTGAAGGTCAGTTTGGTTGGTGTTGCTCCAGCGCTGAGCGCGCTCGTCGCTGTCAAGGTTATTCCAATAACAACGGTCCAGAAAAACATAGAGATTCTTTTGATCATCACAGTTTCCTCCTTTTTAAGTAATAAAA
>CAXMTB010000178.1:0-6262 GCA_964195835.1 uncultured Nitrospinaceae bacterium
TGTCGGCGCAAACATAGAATAACCTAAAAGTGTCGGGCCTGCATATGAATAATGCATTTGAGCAACAGCCCGTGTAGACGCGACCCCACGGAGTTCAACGGCTCAAGCGCCTGGAACAGTTCAATCTGTTGGAACGGTTCTTTTTATAAACGAGGACAATTTCAAGGGCAGACCCCTTGATACGTATTCTTTTATATGAAGTGCATTGATTTGGGGTCGGGCACGCTAACTATCTGAAAATTTGCATAAAAACTCTATTCAACGCGATACGCGATGGTGATCATCCAATCCGCATAATTTGGATATAGCTTTTTCATGAAATCAATCACTCTTTGTTTGAATGTGGTCTCTATGATTGCAGACTGACCTGGCCACAGCCGAAACTTGACCCGCAGATAGCGCCAGTTGTTGTGGCTATCAAACCGATAAAACAGATGCTCTTTCTACTCTTATCCATAATAACACCCATTTTAAGTCTTGACCCACTTCGAATTCCGCCACTGTGAATTCATTGGCCGGTTCTGTGGAAGAGGGGTCCAACCGAATGCCCAGCCGGCTCAGTTTCAGAGAAATCGTCTCCAGCCTCAAATGCTGCTCCGGGCTTTTCAATATTGAGCATAAGTGTGAAAGGCGGTGTTCGGGTGTGTCGAGTTCGGTTTCTATTTCTTTTAGCTTCCTTTTGATGTCGCTGAGTACATGAAGCGCCTCTTGCATCTGATTATCAGATGCGTCTGCGTGTTTTAACTCGGACACCGGTTCGGAAATGTCGGGTCGCTTGACTTTGAATTCCAGCAACTCTTTCTGTTTTTCCAGTTCTTCCTTCCATTGCTGAAGATCGGTAATTTTCTCAAAAGCCTGTCTGAACAGAGTGACCAACGCAAGGTGCTGAATTTGAAGGCGGGTTTCAGCCAGTTCAATCGCCGGAGCGAACACCTTAAAATTCTCGAAAAAGACCGCTTTTTGGGGCACATCCCTGCGGACAATTTCACCGGTTTTTTCAATTCCGAAAAAATTTTTTTCCTTTCGGTCAGCGACAAGCATCGCAAAGGCCTGGGATTCATTCGTACGCCGGAAAAAGTTCTTGAGCGCTTTACTGGATTGCAGCACGCCGGTCAGCTCTTCACGACTTATGAACATGGCTCTGAGCAGAGGATCATCGTCCCAACGTCCGGGATCGAGATCCACGGGTCAGGGAACTTGAGGAATGAGTCCGGAAATATACTGCATGGCGTGCCGAACGGACGGAAGCATCTTTTTTCGGAATCTGCCAACGGGTAAAATCGTTGAATCGATTTCCCGTACGATCCTTTCGATCTCATCCAGAACAGCGGCCTCTCTTTTATGATCCACCGATCGGTGGTCACGACCGCCAACCAACTGCTGATAGAACGCTGCCCATAAACTTTTTAAACTCATGGTAATGAGGCCTCAATAGCTATTTATCTTATACTGCCCTATAATATTACCCAAATTGAGCGATTGCCGAGGCTTGCCCGCCTCGACAATCGCTCAATTTAGGTTTAATATTCTTTCAGCGATTCATGGATACCTTTGTGAATTTCATACCAAAAATTTAACGCTGCTTCTTTCTTGTCCGCCTCAAATTTTTCAATCCATTTTAAAAGCTCGGCATCGTTATTTCCTTCAACAGTTTGTTTTCTTTTTAAAAAGGTATATATGATTTCGATATTTCTACTAGATTCCCAAAAAACAGAAGAATTTCGGCCGTTAATGCGTCTGGCCGTTTCAGAGATCGTTTTTAAAAATTTTTCCTTAAGTCCATAAAGCGATTCCAAAATTTCGGGAATCATTTCTTCGGCCCAACCTCTATGAAACCGGCACATGCCCAGATTGTCCATGATCAATTCTTTTTGGAAACGATCCGCATTTTTTCGGCCGAGAACACGCGGTGGATAAAAATCTTTTCCATAGAACATATAATATTTTCCCATAATCGGCATGGGTGAAAGCACACCCGGAGTCCAGTACTGGTTGGGAACCATCCAGCCGTTTCGAGCATATGCATTATAAACAAAGGCATCCAGAACTTGCTTGCCTTTATCTCTGGAAAGCCGGCGTGCAAACTTGCGGGCACCCTCTTTTAAATCGATGATGTTTTGTTTTTCGATGATTGAGTCGAGAAGTGCGATACCGATATCTGCATTGTGCATGGAATCCGATGATATGTTAAAACCCTTATGAGAAAAGACCGGAATTTGGTTTACGCCGAGTTCTTTTGGGGTTAAATATCCTTCGTATAGACACTCCATCAGCCACGAGATAATGCCGCCCGCAGAAATTGCATCAAATCCATACATATCTGCATGATGATTCAGCTTTTCAGCAGCCCGCTGATCAAAAATCCCCGACAGAGGACCCATCACTTGATAGGGTTCATAGTCTTTTTTGTATTTACCATGCAGTTTTTTACAAACTGCTACACAGGGCTCACCACACGTTTTTTGTTTTTTGGGTACAATTGTTTCTTCGTTAAACTGCTTCAAATAATGGTCAAGTATGAATTTATCGTGTATCTCTAATCTTTCTTCTTCACTCATAAAGATACTTTTGTAATTGAAAGACAACATGTTGCCGGCTAACGTGGCAAAGTTAACGCCCAGGGTTCCTCCTGTCTGAAAATCAGGATCAAACCGGTATTTGGTTGTCGCTTCCAGATCCTTTGCCGCCAGTTTTTTCTGATATTTATCGATAAACCACTGATCCGCTACCTTTCTATCTCGAAAATCCTCGGTAATAAATGTTCCGCCATATATGATGGCAGCAATTCCATGTTCTTGCAAAAGCTTGGAACCGAAGCCGCCGCGTCCCGCCCACGTATCGGCAAAACCCAATTTACCCTTGGAAATGGGGACAGAAGCAACGGCCCCAAAGTCTGTAACGGCCGAAGCAGGACCGACTGCAAGAATTCGGGGATCGTTCTGATAATATTCACCAAAGCGTTCAAACGTATAATCCATTAACGAATATATGCCCCTGCGCCCTTCTTTCCATACGTTCTGAATCTGAACCGGCTCAATTCTAATTTCAACTTCCTCGCCCCCATTTCTGTTGAGATATAAAATAGAAGGAATAGAAGCTCTGTTGACGATAGAAATCATGTTAACACCCAGATTATCAAAAACCAATCCGGCGCCTCCCATGGATGACACGTAAAAACCGGTCCAGCATGGAGAAAAACCGTTGAAAAACAGCCGGTTTGCGCCTGGAAAAATAGATCCTGCAAGCAGCCCTGTTCCAATATTCAATGATCTGTAACGGCCGGCAAGGTGAAGGCCAAGATCGATTGTGCCGAAGAAGGGTTCACCAACGGTGAACCGATTTATGCGGTAATATGCTGTTGCAGCATCAATAAACAACACTTTTTGATGACTTTCCATAACCCCATGCTCCTGTTGTGTCTGGGCAAAGAAGTCTACTGCGATCATACTCCGGAAGGCACTGTCGTAAGCCAGCCACTGATACAAATTGATTTAAAAGGTTTTTAAACCCATACCCATCGATTCTCAAAATGTGCTTTTATAAAACGACAAACAGACCTATTCATCCTGTGCTTTGGATTTTGCGGGTTTCATTTTTCAGGGATTGGGCCTCGATAAAAATTTTGGAAACTGCGGGAACCGCATCTTTGACGCTCACTTCGAGCTTGTCCACAGTCGCTTCCAGCGCATCCGTTTTTCCTATGTCCCGCTTGTTTTTTTCATCGGGTGCCGGGTTTCATCCCTTTGGTTAACATCTCCCATCAGCGACACCTTTTCAGAATAGGGGGGTTACAGCCTGGAATTTATCCGGCGTCGTTTGGGTTTGGACGCTGTCACGTTGTTACCTCTTTTCCCGGGATCGATTACGGCTTGGAATGGTAACGTTATCCGCTATTAAAGATTAATCCTCAGTAGATCGATGGTGGAATCTATGTTTTTATTCAGCTTACCGAAGAAGTAAAGTCCGGCCGGATTCGGCGGTATCTGTTGTTAAACGATACGAATGTGGTCAGCCATGACGGCAATCGTCTTGATCGAAATTTTCAAACTTTTTATCTTTACATCAAAATTTTCAATCCGCCTGCTAACCTAACTTTCCATTGAAGATACTAAGAAAATATAAAAAAGTTTAGAATAAAAAGATGCTAAAGTAAAGGCTAAAAGGACAAGCGGTAATGAAATCTGAAAACCGCCGAGTCTATAACGTGCATAACACAAAACACTCAGTAAATAGAAGCACAAATTGCCAAAAATCGCGGCATCGAAACCGTGTGAGGACACCGCTTTACAGGAAAACGAAGGCATGCTTGCGCTCGGTCGAAAACCGGGTTTTAAAATCTTTAGATCTGCGGAACCCGATGAAATGGAATTGACCATCGGCTTGAGATCTAATAAGTTTTAATGACAATCGATTTAACACGTTTTTAAAGGAGGCAAATGATGAGCAATGATATTACCAAATCCGTTGTCGTACCGCTTGACGGAAGCCCGATCGCGTTAAAAGCCTTAAACTATCTCCTGCTTGTTTTCGGCGCTCAGCATAACCTGATCGTCAACCTGTTTCATGTCGTGCCGGGCGCGCCGCCGATTCTTGTTGAAGAGAGTAAAAAGGATCCGGATACGGCCCGGCAAGTCAGGGAGCTGGAAAACCGCAGCAAAAAGATGGCCGCCAGGACGCTCTCCGATGGTAAAAAAGTTCTGCTGGACAATGGCGTTAAAGAAGAACGGATCAAAACCATCGAATTCCACAAGCAGGTGGGGATCGCCCGTGATATCTGCGGCTGGTCGGAAAATAAAAGTATGGATGCCATTGTCCTTAACACCCGTGGACGAAGTCGAATCGAAGCTTTTTTCATGGGGGAGACCGCCAACAAGGTTTTGGAACTCGGCCGTATCTGTCCGGTATGGATGATCAAGGGAAATGTTCGCTCAAAACCGGCCATCATCGCAATGGATAACTCCGAAAATGCTCTGCGGGCCGTGGATCATGCAGCATTCATGCTATCCGGTACCGATTGCCCGGTGACACTGTTTTATTCTAAACGCAACCTGCTAAGATTCTTCTCAAAAGAAGCGGTTGAACCTGTTTCGGGGTTGGAATCCATGTGGCAAAGTGCTGCCGGTCGTGAAATTGCGCCTTACATGGAAAAAGCAAAAAAAATGCTGATAAAGGCCGGCGTGGATGAATCGAAAATTTCAAGCCGCATCGTCGACGGAGGACGCAGTGCCGCCGCCGACATTTTGGATGCGGCCCGCCGGTTTGGCTGTGGTACGATCGTTATGGGACGCCGGGGAGCTACCAATGTAAAAGATTACACCATGGGCAGCGTTCCTCGCAAGGTGCTGCAAGATTGCAAAGATGCGGCCCTGTGGCTTGTACCTTAAAAAGGATAATTGGTCGATCCGTAAGCGTTCGTGGTGGTGAACAGCACTCTTGAAGTTATCGGAAAACGGCATGGAACCCGGAAGGTTTACTAAGTATTTAAGTTTTGAACTCTTAACTTTGACGAACTCCTAAAAAGTCAAAGGTTCGTTTGGCAAAAACTATTTAACCGGGACCCGCCGTTTCTGAAAAAGCTGGCCGCTTCGGCGGTGTCGCCGCTTAAACTTCATCGCCGCATGGCCTGTCAGCAGCTTTCGCATAACAGTGGAAAGCAGATAATTACCGGTACGCAGTAAAAGGTGAAATGATTGGGGATCAGGGCCCATGCAAAACATTTTGTGCCAATTTCTGAGAGCACCTTTCCCAGCCGATCCAGGAAATTAAACCTGTCGGTGTCATCTTCAAATATTTTTCTTCGCTCGATGCCCCTTACAATAATATGATGAAGGGCACCTGGAGCATCAATACGGGCTTTACGCGGCATGACAGGACCATATCAAATGTCAGATAAAATAGAATCTTATAATATGAGGGGCGTCCCGCAAATCCCTCCATAACATCTTTTAAAAATCAACAAAATTCCTTGTTGATCGTTTCAAATACACCATGTATGATTCATATAAACCAATCAAGGAATATGATATGCGAACTATATATTTATAAGACAAACATCACCGTCGTCGTTGTGGGCGATATCTTTTGGAAGGAAAATGCGACCATGACTGATAACCGGATGGATCAGATATCGGTTTTTGCAAACAAATTGAAAGGGCGATTCAGGTTTTCCCAGCTTAATTTCATGAATGGATATTTATTGGATAAAACAATTTTTTAAAACGAAAAGAGGCCAAAATGGGAGACAAGGGGAAAAAAGATAAAG
>CAXMTB010000179.1:0-5949 GCA_964195835.1 uncultured Nitrospinaceae bacterium
ATGAAATTTTCAAGAATCTTTGAACCACATGTCGTCCGAAGACCTTTTGTGCAGATGAGGTCCTTTAGCGCAATGGGAATTCCCGTAAGTGGTCTAATGTTGCCGTCTGAAATTGCTTTATCGGCAATCCTGGCCTGGGCCATGGCCATTTCATCGTCCACGGTGATATATGCACCCACGGCTTCATCGACTGCATTTATGCGATCAAGAATTGCTCGAGTCAGATCCTGTGAAGAGATCTCTTTTTTTCTTAAAAGCCGGTGGGCGTCTTGTATGGTCAGTTCATAAAGCTTCATACCTGCTAATCCTTTTATTCTGTGTTATTGCAACGAACTGATTTCAAAGGAGCTTCAGGTGTGATTAAATTTTTTAATGAAAACTGTCTGAATGGATTAGGGATCTTTATGAAAGAACCATAATCTATTTGATTTAATGCTAAAACATTCTCTTCAAGACAAACCTTTATTAATATCCCGGGCCGGTTCTTTCATTAGGAGCCCTTATCCATGAGTTTTTTCAGTAAAAATTTAATTATACCTGAAGCGGCAATATTTTTTAAATCTAAAATCCGCATTCCTAAATCCAAAATCGTTCACCCAACCACCTTGGGGACGATGAAATTTCCATCTGCTTTATCCGGGGCATTGGCCAGGGCTGAATCTCTGTTAAAAGGCTGTTTTTCTTCATCTTCCCGGAAGGCATTGGTCATGGAAATGGCATGAGATGTTGGACGCACGCCTTTCGTATCAACATTTTCCAAGGTATCCACATATTCCAGTATTGTTCCAAGCTGGACGGCAAATTTGTCGATAAGTTCTTTGTCCAGATCCAAACGGGCAAGGTTCGCCACATGGATGACTTCTTCTCTGCTTATTTTCATAATATCTCCTTAACCCGGATAAACCGGGAAAGTGCCTAAAGTGAGCTAAAGTTTGAAGTGTCTAAAGTTAAAGGTGTCGCTTTGCTCCATCTATTCATATAAAAATTGACAGAATACCACAACTTTAGGCATTTTAGGTCACTTTAGATCACTTCACACTTTTTTGTATGATGAAATCAACAATAGAGTTATAAATTTAATGTACTTGAAACACGAAAATCGGAAATTAAGCCCTTAACGCTGAACGATAATACCGTCTACCTTTTCTTTTTTTAGCCGCTTGAGCGTAGGACCGGCTTCGGACCTGCTGTCAAAATACCCAACCCGCACTCTGTACCAGATGCCTTTCCCGGGGACTTTTCCGATACTTCGATATGCCGGGTATCCCCTTTTATTTAACCGACTCACTAACTTGTCGGCAATCCCGGAATCTTTTAATGATGAGACTTGAATTGTAAATTTGTTATTGTTTTGAGATGCCTTTTTTGAATCGGAAGTTTTTACTTTTGGAGCCGGGCCGGTTTTTCGGGTTGGCATCTTTTTCTTTTGTAAAGAAGCGGTCTTTTCTGGCTCAGATTTTTTCTGACGTTCGATCGTGTCATTTTTCAGTCCGGCGTCACCGCCGGTCTTCTTAAGTGTTTCATAAAATCCCATTTTTGTTTTGCTGTCATCGGTATTTGAATCTATTTTGTACTGGTCCAGTTCCTTTTTGATAACAGCTTCCTTCAAAGCAGCCAAATCATTCTGAAGCTTTTCGATATCAAACTTTACAGGGACCATCTCTCTTCCCACAAGAATGCCAAGAACAAACATCCATGCACAGACAAACAACGTCAACCCTATCCATGGAATCAGTCCTTTACGCGTCTGTTTTTTGGAGGATTTCTTTTTTAGGGACGGTGTTTTTTCTTTTTTGTCCATTATTTTTTATTATTCACCGCAGAACTCAGCCACAAAGACACCAAGGCCCTAAGATTAAAATAGGATTCTTTTAATGCACTCTGTCTTTTATCCCTGGTTTGAGTCGTTCATGACAGAAAAAAAATTCATCGTTTTTCTTTGTGTCTTTGTGACTGAACGCTTTCCAAAGGTTACATTTTTTCCGGCGCAGATACTCCCAACAGCGTCAGTCCGTTTCGGATAACTTTCTGGACCGCCAGCACCAGATAGAGCCGCCCCTTTGACAGCAGCGGATCATCGGATAGAACCCTGTGCTTGTTGTAGTAAGCGTGAAAAGAAGACGCAAGATCCATCAGATAAAATGTTATTCTATGCGGCTCCATATATTTTGCGCTGTCTTCGACAACTTCGGGATAACGGGCCATGGCTTTAATGAGGTTGATCTCCTCGGGTTCCCTCAGCATCGCTGCAGCCGCTTTATCCCATTCCAATTCGTCCAAACCTCTTTCCCGGCTTTTTCGCGAAATGCTCGATATTCTGGCATGAACGTATTGGACATAGAAAACCGGGTTGTCATTCGTCTTTTTCTTTGCCAGTTCCAGATCAAAGTCAAGAGGGCTTTCATAATGACGCGTAAGGAATATAAATCTTGCGGCATCCCTACCGACTTCTTTTACGACTTCTTTTAATGTTACAAATTCACCGGCTCGGGTCGACATGGCCACCGGCTCTCCCTCACGAAGAAGGTTGACAAGTTGCACCAGAATAACGTTAAATCGATCTCTATTCAGCCCCGATGCTTCAATGGCGCCGGTGACTCGGGGAATATATCCGTGATGGTCAGCCCCCCAGACATCGATGACCCGATGAAACCCGCGCTCAAATTTATCCATGTGATATGCAATGTCGGATGCAAAGTATGTGGTCTGTCCATTTTTACGGACAACCACACGGTCTTTTTCATCTCCAAAATTCGTGGTTTTAAACCATAACGCCCCATCTTTTTCGTAAACAACATTTTTTTCTTTAAAATCTTCGATAACAGCGTTCACCTTGCCGGTATCATAAAGGCTTTGTTCGCTGAACCAGTTGTCAAATTCAATGCCGAAATCCACTAGATCCTTTCGAATATCTTCAATAATTCGCTCTGCTGCGAAACGGGCACAAAAGAAAATCGACTGCTCCTCATCCTGATCAAACAGCGTCTTCTCTTTCCGATCTATTATCTCTTTAGCATAATCGCGGATATAATCGCCCTGATAACACTCCTCCGGGAACTGAATGTTTTCCCCCATCAACTCCCTGTAACGTAGATAAACAGATTTACCCAGGGTATCTATCTGACGCCCCGAATCGTTGATGTAGTACTCTTTTTGAACATCATATCCGCAAAACCGCAATATGTTCGCTACACTGTCACCCACAGCAGCACCCCGTCCATGACCGACATGCAGCGGGCCTGTGGGATTGGAACTTACAAATTCCACTTGTATTTTTTTGCCGTTCCCAATGTCCGAAGCACCATAAACAATATCCTCTTGATGAATTTTGCGCAAAACTGGATGCCAGGACAAGGTATTTATAAAAAAATTAATAAATCCAGGACCGGCGATCTGTGTTTTCGCCAGAATTCGGTCCGGATCTTTGATATATTTTAAAATTGCTTCTGCAATTTTTCGTGGCGGCATCTTTTGAATAGATGCAGTCACCATGGCAATATTTGTGGAAAAGTCACCATAGGATTGAACTTTCGGCACTTCAATTTCGATTTCAGAAAACTCGACCGAAGGCAGTTCTCTATTCTTATGTGCAAGTAAAACAGAGGCTAAGATAATGCTTTTTATTTTTTCCTTCATTTATTTTTTATTTTTCACCTTTCACGTTTCTTGATGTTTCATTTTTATAAGAGTTCAATTCATAAAGATTTTTCATTTCCAAGTCAAGATACTTTGAAGTCAAAATTATTTTAGAATACTTGAAGCGTATTCATTTTTATGAGATAATAAGTGTTATCGTGAGATGAATCAGACTCTTTTTATAAACGATTCGTGTTTGAATTGACACAGGAGGAATAAAGATGCTGGTTAAAAATTGGATGAGCAAAGAGATTGTAACTGTGGATGTTGATGATTCGATGCAGAATGCCATATATATTTTACAGGAACAAAATATCAAAATACTGCCGGTCATGGATGGTGGAAATCTTGTAGGCATCATCAGCGACAGGGATCTGAAAAAAGCATCCCCTTCCGATGCAACAACCCTCGATATGCACGAGCTTTTATTTTTGATATCCAAAATAAAAGTCAGGGATTTAATGAAAAAACCGGTTTATACCGCAAAGCCGGATGATACGGTAGAAGAAGCTGCCGCCCTTCTTCTGGAAAAAAAGATTTCAGGCCTTCCGGTGGTTGACGAAAATAACCGACTTGTCGGAATTATTACACGAAGTGATATTTTCAGGGTCCTCATATCCCTCAGCGGACTGGGCCAAAAAGGCATTCAGTTTGCCATTCGAATCAAAGATATGCCGGGCATCATAAAAGAAGTCCGGGAACTCATCCACGAGTATGGAGGGCGCACGGCCAGCATACTGAGTTCATCTGGTAACGCGCCCGACGGCTATCTAAATTTCTACTTCAGGATCTACCAAATCGACAGGGAGAAACTCCCGTCTCTTTTAGACAGAATTAGAGAAAAAGGAACCCTTCTCTACATGGTGGACCACAGGGAAAACAAACGAGATATTTATGAATCTTAATTTGTATTGACATCATCCATTTGGTGATATAAATAAATTCCAATATTTGTAGTCAGAAGGCTGCTCTAATAATTTGTCTCATTAAAAATAATCGAAACCACGAAGGTATGGATATCAAGAAGATATTGTAACTTTGTGGTTTTTTTTTGGGAAAAGGAGGTTTCTCATGAAAAAAGGGACCCTATTTCTATCAATCATCATCATGAGTTTAATAATTCCAGGGCAAACTTTTGCACATTTTGGAATGGTGATTCCATCGGATTCCATGGTTATGCAGGAAGACAATCGAGCCGTTACCCTTATGGTATCCTTTTCACATCCTTTTGAAGGTGTAGGAATGGAACTGACAAAACCCCATGTTTTTGGTGTTATGGCCAACGGAAAAAAACAGAATCTTCTGAGTCATCTGAAAAAAATACAAATCATGGGGCATACAGCTTGGAAATTGGATTATAACGTCAAAAGACCCGGCGTGTTTATGTTTTACATGGAGCCAAAACCTTACTGGGAACCTGCGGAAGACTGTTTTATCATACATTACACAAAGACGGTGGTTACGGCATTTGGTGACGATGAAGGCTGGGACAAAGAAGTGGGGTTAAAAACCGAGATCGTCCCCTTAACAAAGCCTTATGGCCTCTATGCCGGAAATCTTTTCCAGGGAATCGTCAAACTAAACGGGAAACCGGTCCCATATGCCGAAGTTGAAGTGGAATTTTATAATAAAAACAAAAAGTACACAGCACCCACGGATTACATGGTCGCCCAGACCGTCAAAGCAGACCAAAACGGCGTATTTTCCTACGCCGCACCCAAATCCGGATGGTGGGGTTTTGCCGCTTTAAACCAGGGTGATTTTAAATTAAAACATGACGGTGAAGACAAAGACGTGGAGGTGGGTGCTATCATCTGGGTACAGTTTCATGATATGAAATAAAACTTTAGAACAGTAGATAGTGAATAGTAAATAGTGACGAATAACGAATAACGAATAACGAATAAATTTTGCCACAAAGGCACTAAGACACAAAGGATATTTTAATTATTCTTTCTTCGTGCCTTGGTGCCTTAGTGGCAAAATGGAAAAGTTTTGAAAAAAAGCACAAAATTCAATTTTAAGCAACTAATACAAAACACTTTTATTATTTAGAGCTATGCATATTTCTGAAGGCGTATTATCACCGGCCGTTCTTATAGGGGGAGCGGCCCTTGCAGCGGCAGGTGTTGCCGTGGGCATGAAAAACCTGGAACAAAAGGAAATCCCCACCATAGGAATTCTGTCGGCAGCTTTTTTTGTGGCCTCATTAATTCATGTGCCCGCAGGTCCGGTTTCAGCGCATCTTATCCTAAACGGCCTGGTGGGGTTGATTCTTGGGTGGAAAGCCTTCCCCGCCATTCTCGTCGGTCT
>CAXMTB010000179.1:5959-6254 GCA_964195835.1 uncultured Nitrospinaceae bacterium
CACTCCAGGCACTCCTTTTTCAATTTGGAGGGATAACAACCCTTGGTGTAAATACCCTGAATATGGCGCTTCCTGCCGTAATCTGTTATCACATGTTTAAAAACGGCTTGAAGACCGGCATGGGTAAGCATACCGTCATTATCTGCGCATTTGCCACCGGATTTTTTTCAGTCCTGTTATCCGGTATTATGGTGGGGTTGTCTTTGTATTTAACCGGCGAAGCGTTTTTACCCGCTGCAAAACTGGTGGTTGCAGCCCACGTGCCTGTGATGTTTATCGAAGGGATTTTGACGAC
>CAXMTB010000180.1:0-6243 GCA_964195835.1 uncultured Nitrospinaceae bacterium
CCTTTAGATAATACATATATCGCTTGATTAACATATCACAATGTAGTAGTGAGAGTTATCATTTATTTTTTTAAGATAGGTATTGTAATCCAATATGGATGATAAAGAATTTAACAAATTTCGTGATAAGATAGCCCAAAATTTAGGTGTATCTTTGAAAGCTTTCCACAGCTATGAACAAAATTGGCAAAACATACCAGCACATATGAAACGGCAGATGTTGTTTCTGCTGTCCAGAATGCATGAAAATTTTAAAGACAGAAAGCCGTGCTGGGTTATAAAAAAATGCCCCACTGCGACCAAGAAACAATGTCCGGCCTGGGAATTTTAGGCTGGACAATTATGCTGGTTTATTTACGGAACCATTTGCTGTGGTCACAAATACAAGGACTGGAAGGAGAAAATGGAGTTTTGTAGGTCTTGTGAAGTTTTGAAATCCTTTCTCTAATCTTAATAAAATTTTCATCCTTTTAACTCGACACCAGAAAAATATGATATCTGTATATCAATTGTTGTTGTGAATGGTACATGTATTGGCAAGAAAGCACAGGTTCTGACAAGCAAGATTTCCATGGCATAATCTCAATAAATCACAGTTTTGAGGGCTAAAATCAAACGATAATGTTTTAGGGAGGGTACGACAGGGTTGAATTAAAATAGGCCGTTTAAAAGGCCGAGGGGCGCTGAAAGCCAAGATAGGGAGGTAAATTAAAATGAAAACCGATTTGATAAAATGTAAAGATAAGTATGATGATCTTTTTACAAGCGTTATATATCTATTAGAAAACGGTTCGCTAATTACTTCTACAGAAATAAGAGAATTTATTGAAATAATGGAATCTGCACACAGTAAAGCAAATTCTGCGATTAGAAAGGCAATTCGAAAAAGCGATATGCCTCTTAGTAAAAAAGCTCAACTCAAACGATTACACAAAGAGAGTTAAAACAATGACTAAAGCTAAATACGAACCTGAAACAAAAACATTCATGCTCAGAAGATTGCCCTATAAACAGCATAAGCTAATCAGAGTTGAAGCTGCAATAAGAGAAATGAGCATGGAGTAGCATCTATGCGCTTTTGTCAGAGAAGCTATTGAAGCGTTCGGGCAAGACTAATCTCAAACATGAAAAATGATAAAATGGCGGGATTTTCGACAATTGTCAAAATAGGATTTACTAGGCTGACACCAGAAAAAATATGATATCTGTATATCAATTGTTGTTGTGAATGGTGTTGATACTGGCAAGTAAACACAACTTTGGGACATCTTTAAATTGTTGTGATATCCCTTCGATATCGAAGAAACAGTATCAGGTGATACTTGCAAGCTATCACATTTCGACGATGATCGTAAAAAGGTATCAAATGACCGCGTTTTTGCGAATAACAATTTGCCATTCTTAACCCATGTCAGATCTCTTCCCCATTTATAAAAATAATTGCGGTCATAGTTCCCTTATGTTATGCAAATCAAAGTGCAATACAATATCAAATCAATATAAAATATAGCCAAAACCAGGGAGTAAGTAAGCCCTATGTAATATATGAAGGCTCATATGCGGTATTCAAGGATATCAGATTATGAGCCCTTTCATTTTTCTCAATTGGAGGATCTTCAAATGGTTAAAAAACCAACCTATGAAGAATTGGAACAAAAGGTTAAAGAATTAGAGAAAGAAGCACTTAGACACAAGGAGTTGGAGGAGGTGCTTGGGAAGAGTAAAGAACAATATCATGATCTATACGAGAATGCACCAAATGCATATTTCTCTGTCAGCGCTGAGGATGGATCCATTTTGAGGTGCAACACTGCGGCTTTGAAGTTACTCGGATATGACAGAGATACTTTAATGGGAATGAAGGTTTTCGACCTTTATGCTGATAATCCTCATGGAATATCCAAGGCCCAAGAGGTTTTCAAACGTTTCAAGAAAGGGGAATCAATACGAGGCGTTGAGATGCAGATGAAACACAAGGACGGGTATCCCATTTGGATAAGCCTTTTAGTTGAACCGGTAAGGTATCATGATGGGAATATTATTGAAAGTCGCTCGATAGTGATAGACATCACAGAGCACAAGCGGGCCGAGAAGGAGTTGCAGAAGAAGACCCATGATCTTAGCGAACGGGTCAAGGAACTGAACTGTCTCTATGGCATTTCCAAGCTTGTTGAGCAGCAGGACATTTCGTTGGCGGAGATACTTCAGGGGATAATTGATCTTATTCCCCCCTCGTGGCAGTACCCGGAAATCACCTGTGCACGAGTCATTATACAAGGCCGAGAATGGAAAACAAAAAATTTCCCGGAGACAATTTGGAAGCAGGCCAGCGACTTTAAAGTTCATGGTGAACTGAGCGGCAATTTGGAGGTTTATTACCTGGAAGAAAAACCGGAAATTGATGAGGGTCCTTTCATTAGAGAAGAAAGGGATTTGATCATTGCTATTGCAAGGCTGGCGGGAAGAATTGTCGAACGGAAGCAAGCGGAGGAGACACTGCGAGAGAGCGAAGAGAAGTATCGCAACATTTTTGAAAATATCCAAGATGTTTATTATGAAGTAACCCTTGATGGAATAATATTAGAAATCAGTCCCTCGATCGAGGAGGTTTCTATCTACAAACGAGAAGAAATCATAGGGCATTCATTATACGACATATATGTTGATCCGAAAAAAAGAGAGGAATTTGTAAAAGAGCTTCTTAAAAATGGAAAAGTCGTGGATTATGAAATTCTTCTAAAAGATAAAGATGCCGCTAAAGGCTATTGTTCGATAACTGCAAAACTGGTACGCGATAAACATGGTAATCCTATAAAAATTATCGGGTCAATGCGCAATATCAGCGAGCGAAAACGGGCCGAAGAACAGGTTCACGTCCTCACCCAGGAACTGATAAAGGCTCAGGAAAGTGAGCGTCAGATGATTTCTAGTTACCTACATGACAACATGGCACAAAACCTTTCCGCCTTGATAATCGACTGTGAAACACTTCTTGACAATCAGCCTTCTATACGGTCTGAGGTCAGGCAAAAAGTTTCCGAAATGTCAAAAACACTTCGGGAATGCATTAAAGAGGTCCGAAATCTCTCATATGATTTGAGGCCCCCGGTTCTCGATGAATTGGGGCTTGTTGAGGCCCTTTTTCAGTATTGTGATGATTTTTATGAGGACAATGGAATAAGCGTTGACTTCCATTCTGCCGGCATGAAAGATTTAAAATTGGATTTTGACACCGAAATCAACCTGTATCGCCTGATTCAAGAAGGTCTTGTTAACATCAAAAAGCACGCTGATGCCAGCAAGGTAACCGTCAAGCTGGTCGCAGCTTTCCCTAACATTATCCTTCGTATAGAAGATAATGGCAGAGGTTTTGATGTGCAGAAACGATTGGCAACCATAACAAAAGAGAAGCGAATGGGAATTCGGAGCATGGAGCAAAGGGTCAAATTGCTTCAAGGTGAAATGGAAATCCTATCAAGGCCGATGCAGGGCACAAAGATCTCTGTTAAGCTTCCTTATAAGGACAAAAAGAGTGGTTCATAAAAAAACCATATTGATTATAGACGATCATCCCCTTTTCAGGGAAGGCCTCAAAGCTATTATAGGACGTGACAATAGATTTGAGGTGGTTGGCGAGGCGGGAAACGGGCGTGAAGGACTCCGGCTGGCGAAGGAACTCAAGCCTGATCTGGCACTGGTGGATATGTCCTTGCCGGATCAAAGCGGCATTCAACTAACTCGCGAACTTAAGAATGCATCGTTGAAAACACGTATCATGATTATCACTATGCACTCCAAAGTGGATTATATTGTTAAGGCATTTCAGGCCGGTGCCACAGGATATGTGGTCAAGGAATCGGCCCCTGAAAGACTCATACAAGGGATGGATACTGTCTTGGAGGGAGAATATTTCATGGACAGTTCTGTCTCCCACAAGGTGGTTGAAAAGCTTATGCAATTCCCGAAAAAAGAGGCGAAAATAACGAATGCGATCTATGACACTCTGACCTCCCGAGAGCAAGAGATCATGGTGTTGCTGGCCGAAGGGCTTTCCTCCAAAGAGATCGCAGAAAAGCTTTTCATCAGCCCCAAAACTGTTGATAACCATCGAACAAATATTTTGCGCAAGCTGAACCTCCATAGTACCATAGAGCTGATTCGATATGCCGCAAAGTTAGGAATTATCGACGTTGATCTGTGGAAAGAATAAACCTACTTTAAAAACCTATATTATCAGTTTTTCTCCCGATTGTTTGGGATAAATTCCCGCCCTTAGGAATTCACACCATCAAAATGAAGCCACCCCTCTATGGACAAACTGAATTATATTCTGGTATTAACTAGATGTTTCGGAAATTCCACTACCTGACGAAATCACAAGTCTTTTAATCACAACCTTTTTATGCCATATGAAAAAGGTTATCAAAAATATCGCCCAAATGATGCATCAATCTGACCCAAGGGCATGCTTTGCCATAGAATTCTGGGATGGTGATGCCATACGCTTTGGAAACTTTCCACAGGTAACATTACGCCTGAAAACCAAAAGTTGTGCCAAAAAAATCATCAGAAAAGGGTTTTTAGGGTTTGGAGAATCCTATGTGAAGGGAGATCTGGAAATAGAGAACGATCTTCTAAAACTTTTTCGTCTGGGATTCGCCATTGATTTTGACGATTACCGGTTATCTTTCTGGCAAAAATTTCGACTTCTTATCCTTTCGCTGAAAGACAGCGATAACCTTCGACAAGCCCCAAAAAACATTTCTTACCATTACGACAAGGGCGATGAATTTTATGCACTCTATCTTGATAAGAGCATGACTTACTC
Organism: uncultured Nitrospinaceae bacterium; assembly: GCA_964195835.1. Classification (GTDB taxonomy): domain Bacteria; phylum Desulfobacterota; class Desulfobacteria; order Desulfobacterales; family UBA11574; genus UBA11574. Next base: position 4,829 of record CAXMTB010000180.1, read on the forward strand.
TTGTGCGTATTTTGTAAAGCCGGACGATTCTCTGGAACAGGCACAATTGAACAAATACGAACATATTGCCCGCAAACTTTTACTCAAGCCGAATGAATCCCTTCTCGACATTGGTTGCGGCTGGGGCGGAATGCTTATCTATGCAGCCCGGAAATATGGCATAACCGGAGTTGGAATTACGCTATCGAAAAATCAGTTCCAATACGCCAATCGAAAAATCAAAGAATTGGGGCTTCAAAATCAGCTTGAGGTTTTATATCAGGATTACCGACATTTAAGCGGGAAATTCGATAAAATAGTTTCCATAGGTATGATGGAACACGTAGGGAAAAGATTCATCCCTACTTTTATTCAAGAAGTTTCGGATTTGTTAAAAACCGGCGGGTTGGCTCTGCTGCATACCATTGGAAAAGATACCCCGTCTGCCGGAGATCCTTGGACGTTTGGTTATATTTTTCCCGGGGCCTATATTCCGACACTTCACGAAATTGTGAAAGAAATGGGAAAAACCGGTTTTTCCATCCTGGATGTAGAAAATTTGCGGCTGCACTATTTCAAAACTCTTGAAAAGTGGACAGAAAATTTCGAAGGAAATATAGACAAGGTAAGGCAATTGTTTGATGAAGGGTTTGTGAGGCAATGGCGTCTGTTTTTAAACAGTACGGCAGCAGGATTTAAGTACGGCAATTCTCGCCTGTTTCAGATTCTTGTCTCCAAAGGATTGGACAATACTTTGCCGGTTACTCGGGCACATGTGTATCAGGATTAATCACCATAAGGGAACTTGCTTAAATATAATAGCTAAATTTATCGGTCAAAACCACCACCTCTAGTAGTGGTGGGGTGTGGGGGCGGAGGTCCCATTCCTTTAGTGAAGTGATTATTCGATTTCCGAGAAACCAAATTATTAGATACAAATCATGACGGATCAAGACAGGTTAAATGCCTCTCCCGAAGAAACAGACAAAGCATCAATTGACACCAAGAGACAGGGTGTTGAACATGATTCCCTCGATATCACAGCCCTTATTAGAAGCATTCAGCGTGTTGAAGGAAACTTTGATTGTTTCCGCAGGGCACAGGAATATTGTGACCAAACAGACTGTTGCTGGCGAACATACTGCCTGGGAAGCCTCCCGTTCTTCAATGAAAAGGGGACTTAATTTGAATAAGATAGTGATACTAACCGATCATCATGAAAGAGGCGACATGTTGATTGCATGTCTGCGCATATTGTTTTCCGAGTGTGAGATCCAGGTGAGATCAAAAGAAATGGAGTTTTTGAAGGTGTCCGGACAACTTCAGGGACTTGCCACTGAGAATACCGGAGAGGAAAACGAGGAAACCCATAGAGGTAATCAGATTATTGATGGAGGTTTCAGATGACAAAAGTAAAATCAAAACAGAAAATTAAG
>CAXMTB010000181.1:0-282 GCA_964195835.1 uncultured Nitrospinaceae bacterium
GGAGATTCCCAGTCATCCTCCACAAACCTGATGTCGTGCTCAAGGGGATCTATACCCAGAACTTTCAGGCTCTGCAGATACTGTTGCTGCACATCATAAGGAGACGGCTTCAAGATAACCTGGTACTGATAATAGTGCTGCAGTCGGTTTGGGTTTTCACCGTAACGACCGTCTGTAGGGCGTCTTGAGGGCTGAACATAAGCAACACTCCATGGTTCAGGACCCAGTGCCCTCAACAATGTTGCCGGATGAAATGTTCCAGCACCAACTTCAATGTCATAG
>CAXMTB010000181.1:292-6039 GCA_964195835.1 uncultured Nitrospinaceae bacterium
TTAAAGTGCCTAAAGTGAACTAAAGTGCCTAAAGTTAAGGTATTCTACCAATTTTAATTACACGAATAAGAGCGTCATCATTTAAACATCCAAGATCTATCGAAACGCAGAAGGTTACCGCATTTCAGACCGGAAAACTGTCTGAAATGCGGTGATCGCCGGTGTAAACATGATGTCTATTTAATTATGGCCTCATTAGTAATTGACCGCGCTGAAAGCGCGTTCCTCAACTTTAGGCACTTTAGATCACTTCAAACTTTAGGCACTTAGAAAAGGCTTTCGGAAGCATTTTCAATGGTAAAGGTTATGTCGAGCATCTAATTTATTTATTAGCAACTGTTTCGTCAAGAAAGACTACAAAAGCCCCTCTGAATCAATCTTCGCACTCAGCAAGCGGGCATCCTTTCTTGTTGAAAGAATACCTTCCCATGTGCCTTTGAGTTTGTCAATATCCTCGACGCGACCCAGTGCCCATATACAGCCACCGCCGCCCGCCCCCGTGAATCTTGCACCGCAACTCTTTTTTACGGCGGATCCAACAAGTGCCTTGCCGATCTCATCAAGTACTTCAGGCGTCATCTTCCTTCTGATAGCGGTCTCTTTATTCATCTGTTCACATGCCGTAGTGATATCTCTTTTAATGAGCGCATCGGCAAATTTATGGGTACATACTATAATTTCAGCCCAAAGTCCACGGTGCTTTCCGGAAAGAAATTGCGTCACCCATTTTTTATTCACATTTTTCGATTCATGAGGTATCCCGCAGTACGCCAGCAACAAGTGCTGTTCAAATTTGGGTAAGTACCGCTTTGGGATAATGGTTTTTTTCTTAAAAAACGGAATTTGGCAATCTTCCGGCCAATGCCATACATTTGCACCGCCGTAAACAGCCGCCAATTGATCCTGGAAACCGCACGGCACTCCTGCCACACTTGCCTCAATGGTCTGTGATAGAAGAGCGATGTTTTTTCTGGAAATGGGGGTCTGCCCCCTTTTTTCTTTAACCTTTGAAAAAGCCCCAACAAGAGCCACTGCGGCTACAGAAGACCCGCCCAAAGCACTCCGAGGAGGAGATGATGAGTCGATATCAATATGGACTCCTTCAGCTCTGAAATACGCAGCGATGGCAAAGATGAGCCCAAGCGGATGATCAAAAGGCGCTTTATCCAGAAGATATTCAGCGCTTTTAAATCCTTTTGAAGTTACTTTTATTATTTTTTTATCATATGGAAGAAGTCGTACCTTTGTTCTTAAATTTATCGCAATATTAACGGTACATGGAAAAAGATGCCTTAGCGGATAATAAAAGGTGCTGATATCCAGAGTGCCCCCCACGTCAATCCTGCATGGTGCCGAAGCTTCAATTTGATGAGATTCAATGATTTTCTGCATCATGAGTCCTGTATCTTTTATCCGGTATCTTCCACTTCCTTATTTGTTGCAAAAATTTCAAACTCCGGGGTTCTTTTCCCAAATGATAGGGCACAAAGGTCTCCAAGAACTCCAAAACTTCCCTTAGAGCATCAGAAGTAAACCTGACCCTCACCGCTTTGACCAAATCCCCCTTTTCTATCCACAAAAGCTGTTTAATGATTCCCTTTGAAAGAAAAGTTTTCTGCAAGGTTTTTGAAGTACATCCGTCACATAAGATTCCTCCCTTTGCAAAATCAAATCGAACTCTGGTTTCCTTTATCTTCTCTACTTCAATGCTACAGACGCTGCATTGTCTTAAATTTGGTGTAAGACCCGATATGGTCATAAACTTCACCTGAAACAAAATAGAAAGTGCTGCTTCTGATACCCGACATGAATCGAGTTCTCTCAAAACATACTGAAAGAGCTGGTAAAGCTGAACTTGTTTTTGACCACTTTCCATCCATTCGTTGATGAGTTCTGCCCAGTAGCTGGCATAGGCCGTCTTTAATGTGCTGGATCTGATGTCGGAAAACAGATACTTTAATGAGGCTTCCTGCAAAACAGGAAGCCCTTTTCTTCGACCAACATTGCATACCACGTCTAATATTGAAAAGATTTCAAGTATGCCTGCAAATCGTTTTTTGCTTTTTTTAGCAGATTTTGCAATGACTGAAACTTTGCCATTTCTCAGCGTAAAAAGCGTAATGACAAAATCATATTCTCCATAATCGATGCGGCGTAACACGATTGCAGGCGTTGAAAAGCTTGACATCTTTTCATATACCCAGGAGGGTTGTGGCGATCTGGAAATAAAAATAAACACTGACGATATCGATTGCCGTTGTCACAAAAGGACCGGTAGCTACAGCAGGATCGATATTTATCCTTGCAAATCCCATGGGGACCATGGAACCTACCAGCGCAGCAACGGCCATAGAAGACATCACGGCAAGGCCCACGGACACGGCGAGCATCGACGTACTATATTGAAGCTGTGCCACCGCACCGATCGTAATGCCATAAACTGCCCCCAGGATAAACCCAACGGCGAGTTCCTTAAAAACCACCGCCCAGGTATCCCTGATGTTAAGGCGTCCTGTGGCAAGACCCCGCACAACAATGGTGGATGTCTGAGTGCCGATATTTCCACCCATACCCATAATGACGGGAATAAAGGCTGCAAGATAGGCAACCTTCTTTAAACTCCCTTCAAAATGACCGATAATAAAAAATGCAATGATGCCGCCGATAAAGCTTGCAGACAGCCACGGCAAGCGGATCCTTGTACTTCTGAGAACAGACTGCGTTTCGATAAACTCTTCACCGCCGACACCAGCCATTTTCAGAATATCTTCTGTCGCTTCTTCTCTGATGATATCGATAACATCATCCACGGTAACAATACCGACCAAATTGTTTATGTCATCCACCACCGGTACGGCGAGGATATCATAACGGGCAACGATTTTTGCCACCTCTTCCTGGTCCATATCCGTTTTTACCGCAAAAACATCCGTAGTCATGAAATTTTTAAGGGGTGTATTGGGCGGAACCACCACCAGCTGTCTCAAAGAACTGACGCCGATCAATTTGCCATTCGCATCAACCACATAAAGATAAAACGGCATTTCTACATCCAGATGCTCTTTTTGAAGCGACTGAATGGCCTCACCGGCGGTTGTATCTTCTCCCAACGCAATAAATTCAGGGACCATGATACCGCCCGCTGTATCATCCTCATAGTGAAGGAGACCTTCAACTTCTTCTGAACCCTCCTTTTTCATTTTCTCAAGGATAGCATCGGACTTCTCCACAGGCAAACGTCCCAATAGGTCGGCGACGTCATCTCTTGGCATGAGATCAAGGATCTCGACGATATCGTCCAAATCCATTTGACCCACGAGACTCAAAAATGTGTCCTCGTCGAGATTACTGAAAACCTCACTCTTTATATCGACATCATCCATGAGGTCAAAGAGTCTGCGTTGATTATGAATTGATAAAGAATCGAACACCAGAGCCAAGTCCGCAGCGTGGGTTTTTTGTACAATCTTAAGAAGGTGGCTGGTGGCATCTCTTCTTAGCAGTCTTTTAATGCTTTCAAGAAGTATTTTGTTGGATTCATTATCCATATTTCACAATAAAATCGTGTTCATCGGTTTGAAGAACTACTGGATGATTTTGATAACGGACTGTTTTCGCAAATCTCCAATCCATGCCCGATATTTTTTATCAATGCTTTCATTAAGGAGTTTACTTTCAATTTCGGGTGTAACCTCCTCAAGCGTCTTTCCTTGAGCACTTAATATCTCTTCTAGAAAAAAAATTTGATATCCCTGATCTGTATCGAGCATGGGTGTAAACTCACCGGGCTTTATTTTTTCGATGGCCTTTTGAAGTTGCGGTGACAGGGAATCGAATTCGAACTCACCCAGATTTCCGCCATCAGAAGCCGCCGGTGATTCTGAATACTTTGCCGCCAAGACTTCAAAAGATTCTCCGGCTTTTAATTTTTCCAGGATCTCATCCATTCTCGCTTTAATCTCAAGTTTCTTGTTTGTATCCGAAAACAGAGGAACATTCATAATGATATTGCGAAGATGATATTTTTGTTTTCCGCCATACTCTTCGATATGTTTTTCATAATAGGCCTTAACGTCTTCTTTGGTAATCACAATCTTTGATTTGACTTTAAGATTGACAAGCCTTGTTCTGAGTATCTCACTTTTGATCTGTTTGCGATACTCTTCCATGGTCAGCCCGTCTTTGGCCAATGCCGCCCTTATCTGTTCATCTGTAAGATAATTCGTCTCTTTGATCCGTTCAATGGTTTGATCGATCTGCTCTTCGCTGATTTCAACCTTTGAACGCTTTATCTCCTGATCTTCAATTTTCTGATTGATAAGGCGGTCAAGCATATCCTTTCTGACTTTAAAGAGTAGTTCTTGCTCTTTCTCCGGCGGATATCCAAGGGATCGAATTTTTTCCATGTAAGGTTTAAGTGAGCCCTTGAGTTCGATAAGTGTTATGACATCATCATTAACCACGGCAACAATACGATCAACAATTTCCGCACTCCTGGCGTTTATAATTAATGGATAACCAAACATACAAAAAAACAATGTATATATTATGCAATATATTGAATTGATTCGAATATTTTTAAAGGGCCTGCTTTTCATTCTAAGAAACCATAACCTAAGCTGAGCGTTTCAAATTTTTAAATGGTTAATTTAACAATATTTTTAAGGTATTCTGACATTTTGAATTTCAATAATTTGAAACTCTGCGGGATTTCCAATTTCACCGCATCTACTGCGTCAGATGCCGTTCCGCATAGACGACTATAGCGAAACAACATCTTCCTTGTATCTGCTTGCCCTGTGAAATGCATGCCCAGTTAAATCTGCATTTAATATTTAACCGGGGCGAAGCCTATTTCTCCGGGGCGGCAAACTTGAAAATCGCTCAACTCAGGCACAGATTATTTTACAAACCGGTCATTTTTTCCAGTTCTTTTTTGTTTATTTTAACAGCGTACTTGTTTTTAAGTTTTTTTATCCACGACGCATACGCTTTTTCCATCTTCTCTTTGCGCAATATTTTTATAATGATGTTGTTTATATCTTTTGACACCGCTTTCACATCAGGTGATGTGTTGTCATCTTTGAAGTGTTCCTCATAATATTTCGATATGTCATCATGCGTTATTTCGATCTTATCGCCCAACTCTTGTGTAATCACCTTCTCCATAAGCAAACGTGTCTTTAATCCTTCTTTCCAAGACTGGTAAGGAATGGCATACTCAAGCAGTATTTCCTGGAATACATTGTCAGGATAATCCTTTTTTATATCTCTCAAAGCCTTTTCGACCTGAGAATCTGTAATCGTAATGCCGAGTTCTTCAGCCCTTTCTAAGAGAATCATCTCTTCAGTCAATTGTTGAATAAGCCGAAATCGAACTTCCCGGTTCACATCAGGTCGCTGTATTCTATTTTGCGGATATGCATTCTTGGCGATTTCAAAAGCCTTGTTGAAATCAGCAACGGTTATTGTCCTGTCCCCGACCTTGATAAAATATTCATTTCTTTGTTTGTGTTCGAAATCAGAGCACCCAGCCAAAGTATACCCAACCCACAGAAAACAAATTAAAGAAATAAATTTAGTAGATACCCACGGGCTTACGCCCGTGGCACTTAAAATTTGAAATCGAGGCTTAATTGCAATTGTCCTTTATCCATTTTTTCTTGAAACTCTACATATCGTTTAATGACTTCTTCATCGATACCAACTGTGGACGAAAAGAAACCGGGCGACCAAAACTCATTGCG
>CAXMTB010000182.1:0-5669 GCA_964195835.1 uncultured Nitrospinaceae bacterium
ATAGATATCGGACATATAGACGTTACATCTTCTTTGTACATTGACAGATTTTTTTGATTACATTTTTGATAATCGCTTCAAGTCTTGGAGCAGCTTTATCAGCAACAGCGATAACCTTCTCAACGGTTGTCGGCGTCGGGTTGTCCGGATCATTGATGTTGGTGATGGTTGACAGGCCGAGCACTTTTATCCCTGCATGTACCGCAGCAATAACTTCCTGAATAGTTGAAAAACCCACGGCATCGGCACCAATGGTCCTTAAAAAGCGAACTTCGGCCCGGGTTTCAAGGGACGGGCCTTTAAGGCCGACATACACCCCTTTTTGTAATGGGATGCCTTCATCTCTTCCGGCGGTTTCGGCAAGTTCGACCAGCTCTTTATCATACGCTTCGATCATATCCGGGAACCGGATTCCCCAACTATCTTCATTGGGACCGATCAAAGGATTTGAACCGGTCAAATTGATATGATCAATAATGATCATGATGTCGCCGGCGGTAGACTTAGGATTCAAACCGCCGGCAGCATTTGAAAGGATCAGCACCTTAACACCGAGTTCTTGCATCACCCGTATGGGAAAGGTCACCTCAAGAGGCGAATACCCCTCATAAAGGTGAAACCGTCCCTGCATGGCCATGATCTGTTCTCCGCACATGTCTCCGAAAAGAAGCCGGCCATAATGACTTTCAACCGTTGATGTTGGGAAATGCGGTATATCTTCATATTCAAAGGATTTAGATATATCCAGGAACTCGGTACTCGCTCCGAGACCGGTTCCGGCCATCAGTGCGATTTTTGGTGACTTTTTGATATAAGATTTTAGAAATTGAGCAGTTTCAGCGGCTTTTTGTTTATCGTTCTTCATAGTGAGTTTCCAGGTTATATATTTGGTATTCCTAACATCTTTTACATTTTACCTTTGGAGAGTCTTTGCGGGCATGATAATCCAACATGTCGCTGACGTCAAGAAGACGAAAAAGCGGCTTTTATGTATTGACATGTTTTTTTACAGCATATAAAAATATAAGTTTATCTTAAATGCGATGATTGTCAGATAATCCAATATTTTTACCAGGAGAATTAAACCATGTCCAAAGATATCATCGGATCGGTGCTGGTTGTGGGCGGTGGAATTGCCGGGATGCAATCTGCTCTGGATCTGGCCAATGCCGGCTATTATGTCTATCTGGTTGAAAAATCCGGTTCCATCGGCGGAATTATGTCGCAACTGGACAAGACCTTTCCGACCAATGATTGTGCCATGTGAATTATCTCGCCCAAACTGGTCGAGGTCGGCCGGCACATCAACATTGAACTGATTACCCTTGCAGATGTGGAAAGCATTTCAGGTGAAGAGGGTAACTTTAAGGTAAAAATCAACAAACGTGCACGAAGTGTCAACATGGATTTGTGTACCGGCTGTGGCAGTTGCGTTGAAAACTGCCCGGTCATCTACCAACCCGTTTCTGCGGATCAAGCATAAGCAATTAGACAAGGAATTTGCAAATGAACGAAGTCAGTCCGTCGAAGGCAACAGAAGAAAAAGAAGTGGAAATCGATTACTTGGAACTTGATAAGATCATTGAGGAAGAATTTAGCAATGATAAAGAAAACCTGATTATGATTCTCCAGGCGATTCAAAGGCGCTACAACTTCCTGCCTCAAGCGACACTCAAGTATCTTGCTGAAAAAATAGATGTTCCTTACAGCCGGATATACGGTGTCGGCACGTTTTATGCCACGTTCAGTCTTGAACCCAAAGGTCGAAACATCATTTCCATCTGTTTGGGAACTGCCTGCCATGTTAGAGGCGGTGAAAGGGTGCGAGAAAGAATTGTGGACACGCTGAACTTAAATGGCAAGGCAACGACGGACGACATGCGTTTTACCCTTGAAGGCGTGCGTTGTATCGGTTGCTGTAGCCTGGGGCCGGTCATGAAGGTTAACGAAGACGTCCACGGCCGTATCGGTGCAGATGAAGTTAAAAAGGTCTTGGAAAAATATGAATAAAACGTCAAATATGAGATAAAAGCATGAAAATCGAATCAACAGCAGATTTAGAAAAAATCAGACAAGAGTACAGTAATAAGCTGTACTATCCCGATAGCACGAAGGTTCTCTTTGGAATGGCTTCCTGCGGTATTGCTGCGGGTGCCAAGGCAGCCTTTGAAAAAGCGCAGCAGGACTTTCCCCAAGGAAATGGTATACAGATCAGTCAGACGGGTTGTCTGGGTTTTTGTGAAGCAGAACCTCTGATTGAAATCGTTCAAACCGGCAAACCGAGAGTTATCTATCAAAACATTACCGAAGAAAAAATTGTCGATGTTATTCACAGCTATCTTGAAAACGATTTCAAAAAGACCAAATGGATACTCGGACAGGTGCGTGATCCCCGCAGCTTAATGGAAGACCAGGTGGAAAATCCCATCAGCCAGGTCGATCCGATAGAGAAGATTCCGTTTCTGGAAGATACGCCTTTTTATCATAACCAAGTCAAAATCGCCCTGCGCAACTGTGGCTATATCGATCCCGATAGCATTGAGGAGTATATCGCCCGGGGGGGATATTTTGCCTTTTTCCGCGCACTTTTCGATCATAAACCTGAAGAGGTTGTCCAAATCATAAAAGATTCCGGATTGAGAGGCCGCGGCGGCGGCGGGTTTTCAGCAGGGGTTAAATGGGCGACGTGCGCCAGACATCACGGCGAAAGATATATAATTTGCAATGCCGATGAAGGCGACCCGGGCGCCTACATGGACCGAAGCATTCTGGAAGGAGATCCCCACAGCGTTCTGGAGGGGATGTTAATTGCAGCCGTTGCCATCGGTTCCAGTCATGGCTATTTGTATGTTCGCAATGAATATCCGCTGGCCGTAAAACGCCTGGTAACTGCCATTAAGCAGGCTGAAAAATTCGGCCTGATAGGTGACAATATTGCCGGCACTGATTTTAGTTTTAATATAAAAATTTCTACCGGTGCGGGTGCTTTTGTATGTGGAGAATCTACTGCCCTGATGGCTTCTCTTGAAGGCCAGGTGGGAAGACCCAGAGCCAAATATGTTCACACCGTGGAAAAAGGTTTCAGGAACAATCCGTCAAACCTGAACAATGTGGAGACATACGCCAATGTTCCGGCCATCATCTCTAAAGGGGCCGATTGGTATGCCGGCATGGGGACCGAAGGCAGCAAAGGTACCAAGGTTTTCAGTCTTGTCGGTAAGATAAAAAATACCGGTTTGGTGGAAGTGGTCATGGGAACGACATTGCGGAATATTATTTATGATATCGGCGGCGGTGTTCTAAAAAAGAAAAAATTTAAAGCCGTTCAAACCGGAGGTCCTTCAGGCGGATGTATTCCTGAAAAGTACTTGGATTTGGGCGTCGATTTTGACGAACTGACAAAAATTGGCTCCATCATGGGCTCCGGCGGTATGATCGTCATGGACCAGGACACCTGCATGGTCGATGTTGCCCGTTATTTTCTTGATTTTCTAAAAGAGGAGTCCTGCGGCCAATGTAATCCCTGTCGGGAGGGGATCAAACGAATGCTGCAAATTTTGACCAGCATTTGTGAAGGACACGGAGAAGAGGGCGACGTTGAACTCCTTGAAGAACTGGGCGATATGGTCGCCAAGGCCTCCCTGTGCGGTTTAGGCACCTCGGCTCCCAATCCGGTAATAACAACCATTAATTATTTCCGGGATGAATACCAGGCCCATATAAAGGACAAGAAATGTCCGGCCGGCGTTTGCAAAAATCTTTTCTATTACGACATCGATGAAGAAGCGTGTACCGGTTGCCGCCTGTGTGCCCTAAAATGCCCCCAGGAGGCGATCACCGGCGAGAAAAAAGAGCCGCACAAGCTGGACCAGGATAAATGCATCAAATGCAGCATCTGTTATGAAGCCTGTAAGTTTAATGCCGTGGTTGTTAAGTAGCTGCGTTTACAAAATATAACAGGACACAAGAAGGTTGACCCAATGATCAGTTTCACACTCAACGGAAAAACAGTCCAGGGAAAAGAAGGGGAATATCTCCTTAAAGTTGCTGAAGAACATGGAGTTGAGATTCCGACCCTTTGCCATCACAAAGCTCTCGAACCGGCCGGCATGTGCCGTCTCTGTACAGTGGAGATGCATTTCGGTGGACGTGTTCGATACGTTACCGCATGCAACTACCCCATCTGGGAAGGCATGGAAATAAAAACCGATACCGAGGCGATTAATCAGATTCGAAAACTTATTGTTGAGTTACTGTATGCCCGATGTCCGGACGTAGAAATCCTTAAAAAACTTGCTGAGAAATACGACATCAAGGAGCCTCGTTTTAGTAAAGAAGACGACACCTGTATCCTTTGCGGACTATGCACTCGCATATGCGAGCGGATGGGAAACAGCGCCATCGGTCTGACCGGCCGGGGGGTGGACATGAAAGTCGATACTCCCTTTCACATCCAAACAGAAGTGTGTCTTTCCTGTGGCGCCTGTGCATCTGTTTGCCCCACCGGACATATCAATTATGAAAAAATTCGGGACAACATTTCTGAGAGCGATATAGCACCGATTCCTTCTGAGTACGAAATGGGACTAAAAGGGCGCAAAGCGGTTTATGTGCCTTACGCTCAGGCGGTTCCCAATACACCTGTTATCGATCGTACCAAATGTGTACACTTTAAAACCGGCGGATGCCAGATATGTGCCGAGTTTTGCGGGGTGAATGCCATTGATCATTCTCAGCAGGACGAGAGCATAGAGGTAGAAGTCGGTTCGATCATATTGGCGCCGGGAGCGGACGTGTATGATCCGGGATTGCACGACACCTACAATTACACGAAGCATCCCAATGTGGTGACGTCCATGGAGTTCGAGCGGATTCTGTCTGCTTCGGGTCCGTACGGGGGTCACTTGATACGGCCGTCGGATCATAAAGAGCCCAAAAAGATTGCCTGGTTGCAGTGTGTCGGTTCCAGGGATGTTCATCTGGGTGCCCATGGCTACTGTTCGGGGGTGTGCTGTACCTACGCTATCAAGGAGGCCATGCTGGCCAAGGAGCACAGCAGCAATGGATTGGACGCGGCGGTTTTTTACATCGATATGCGAACGTTTGGTAAAGACTTTGAGCAGTATTACAACCGGGCCAGAGAGGAGTCGGGCGTTCGGTTCATAAAGTCGAAGATCACCAATATTGAATCCAACCAAGAGACGGACATGCAGGTGATCCGTTATGTTGACGAGGCCGGCCGGCGTTTGGAAGAGGAATTTGATATGGTGGTGCTGTCTGTGGGGCTGAGTGCCTCCCTGAAGACGGCCGAGCAAGCCAAAAAGTGGGGAATCGATCTGGATCATTACAATTTTGCCAAAACCAACAGTTTTGATCCGGTAAAGACGTCCCGGCCCGGAATATATGTATGCGGTACTTTCCAGGGTCCCAAAGACATCCCGTCATCGGTGATCGATTCCAGCGCAGCGGCAGGGGTTGCCGGGAGCAGTTTGGCTGATGTTCGATGGACCCTGACCAAGACCCGGGAGATCCCCGAAGAAGTGGATGTTCGGGGTGAGCCGCCCCGGATCGGTGTATTTGTGTGCCGCTGCGGGACCAATATTGCAGGGACCGTTGATGTTCCGGAAGTGGTGGAGTTCTCAAAAAATCTTCCCGGGGTTGTTTATGTG
>CAXMTB010000182.1:5717-6020 GCA_964195835.1 uncultured Nitrospinaceae bacterium
ACCGGGTGGTGGTGGCGGCGTGTACGCCCAAGACCCACGAGCCTTTGTTTCAGGAGACGCTGATCAACGCAGGGATCAACAAATACCTGTTCGAGATGGGAAACATCCGGAACCAGTGTTCCTGGGTTCATAAAGACGATCCGGACCGGGCCACGGAAAAATCAAAAGATATTGTGAGAATGGCGGTGGCCAAAGCCGGTCTCTTGGAGCCGTTGACGGAATCGACCATGGGGATCACCCAGTCGGTTCTGGTGATCGGGGGCGGGGTTGCCGGTATGGCGGCGGCCCGGAACATGTCGGAAC
>CAXMTB010000183.1:0-5995 GCA_964195835.1 uncultured Nitrospinaceae bacterium
ACGTGCGGTTTGTACTTGTCATTCTGGACAACCGAACTACAGCCATGACCGGGAACCAACCCACACCTGCCATGGGCATGGGCGCCTGCGGGGAGTCGCTGAATTCTGTGGATATCGAGGGAGTGGTTGAGGGATGCGGGGTTAAATTTTGTCGTGTGGGAGATCCTTACCAACTCAAAGAATTTACCGCCCTGTTGAAGGAAGCCGTCAAGTACAGCCGGGAAAACGGACCGGCTGTCGTTATTTCAAGGCATCCCTGCCTGATTGACCGGTTCAGAAAAGAAAAACCGGGATGGCAGCCGATTAAGGTTGAAGTCGCAGATACATGTGATGGCTGTGCGTTTTGCATCGACCATTTCGAATGTCCGGCCCTGATCTTAGACAAAACCGAAGAACGTGTCAGTATCGACCCCATCCTGTGCAATGGTTGCGGGGTATGTATTAGTGTTTGTCCCAAAAAGTCGATAAAGGAGATAAAGAATCCCGGCTCAAAGGACCAGGATTTTGAAAGTGCCTAAAGTTTGAAGTGATCTAAAGTGCCTAAAGTTGAGGTAGCGCTAACGCGCTGTCATTAAAATATAATTGGCAGAATTCCTTAACCCTGGCCCAGACCGATCACCAATACTTTATACTAATAAAGTTATGTTTGTATTGATATATAAGTAAGATCAATATATTAACGATTCGCACCAGGGCGGGCTTTAGCTCACTTTAAACTTTAGTTCACTTCAAACTCTTGCAGTGATTCTTCAGGATGCATGAATCCCATATATTGTATCCTGTATCTAATATTCTGAACAAGGAGTATGGATGAACAGTTCCATAAGGCAGCAGATTGTCATCAGCGGTGTGGGGGGCCAGGGCGTCCTTTTTGTCACGCGGATTCTGGCGGAAGCGGCGATTATGAAAGGAATTTCCGTTCTTGCATCGGAAACCCACGGCATGGCCCAGCGGGGAGGAACGGTATTATCCCACCTTAAGGTGGGAAATTTTTCAAGTCCGCTGATACGACCCGGCAATGCAAACGGTTTGCTGGCGCTAAAGGCAGACAGTTTCGCCCGGCACGGGTACTTTCTGAAACCGGGTTCATGGGTTGCAGCAAACAGCCGTGAAGATGTGATGGTCGGACTTGAGTTCTCGGCATATACCATCGATGCCGAGATCCTGGCACAACGCATTAAGAATCCCAAGTCGGTCAACCTGATCCTTTTAGGTTTTGCCCTTGCAGCAATACCAGATACGATGGAAAATAGTCTTTTTTGTAATTTAGAAGATATAAAAACGGTTTTACAACAGCGTCTGGCAAACAAGAAACAAATGCTGGATGATGCCGTAAAAGCAGTTGAAACAGGATTTAAAAGTGTAAAGTGATCTAAAGTGAACTAAAGTGTCTAAAGTTAAGGTATTCTATCAATTTTGATTATAATTGGTCGCGCTGAAAGCGCGTTCCTCAACCCTGGCCCAGACCGATCACCAATACTTTGTACTCAAAAAGTTACATTTGTAATGGTTCATAGGCCAGATCAATATATGAGCGATACGCACCAGGGCGGGCCTTAGCTCACTTCAAACTTTAGTCACTTTTTATGTTTAACTTAGTTAGTGTCCATCCATAAATGACCATTTATGGATGGACACAAGTTAGGAGTTTATCATGCCATTTATCCCCTATGATCTGGACGAAGAAAAATTAAACCAGATCCAATTAGAAGGCCTTCAATGGACCCTGAATCATGTCTATGATCATTCATCGTTCTATCGTAATAAGTTCGACGCCGCAGGCATTAAGCCTGAAGACATCCAATCTTTAGATGACATCGAACTTCTGCCGTTTACCGATAAAAATGATCTACAGCAGGAATACCCTTTACCCTTACGTTCGGTGCCATATGAGGATATTGTTCGGATTCATGCGTCTTCGGGAACCACGGGAAAGCGCAAGGTGCTTTGCTACACACAAAAAGATCTTGACGTGTGGGCGAACTTATTTGCCCGATGTTATCAATTGGCCGGTCTAACCCGTCATGATCGCGTACAGATCGCTGTTGGCTACGGACTTTGGACGGCAGGTGTGGGATTTCAGGCCGGCTGTGAAAGATTCGGCGCCATGGCCGTTCCCCTTGGCCCTGCCAATGCGGATATGCACTGTGAAATGCTGGTGGACATGGAAACCACGGTTTTTTGTTCCACGGCATCCATGGCATTGCTCATGGCAGAAGAAATACATAAACGAGATTTATTATCCAAGATAAAGGTCAAAAAGATTATCCTGGGTGCGGAACGTCACAGTGACGCCATGAGAGATCGAATCATTGAACTCATGGGCGTCGAGCATATTTTTGATATTTACGGATTAACCGAACTTTACGGTCCGGGAACAGGACTCGACTGTAGTCTTCACAATGGAATCCATTATTGGGCCGACCATTTTATTTTCGAAGTTATAGACCCGGTGTCATTAAAGCCGGTTTCTCCAGGGGAGCCAGGCGAGCTCGTGGTGACGACGCTGTGCAAAGAGGGCAGCCCGCTGGTTCGCTATCGAACCCATGACATTACACGGCTCATGGGTTCCATGTGCCCCTGCGGTGCGCCGTTTCCCATGCATGACCGGATCCTCGGTCGCACGGACGATATGTTTATCTACCGGGCGGTTAATATCTACCCCAGCCAGATCGATCATGTTTTAAACCGTGTAAACGGCATCGGCAGTGAATTTCAGATCCATCTCAAGCAGCGTGAAAGCGGCCGTGACATGATGGTGATCAAGGTAGAACGTGCTGTACATTCCAAAAAGACGGAAGATGAGCATCTGGCCGAGCAGGTGGCAACAGAAATCCGGCGCAAGATACTGGTGAGGAGCCAGGTGGAAATTATTGATCATGGCTCCCTGCCGCGTACCGAAAGAAAAAGCAAACGGGTGTTTGACCATAGAAATAATTTTTGACTCAAGTTTCGCGCCTTAATTTAGCTTGAAGCTTTAATTAAATGTCACTTGGACAGGTCTTGTTCAAGATTGAAAATTGAAAATTCACAATTAAGATACTAAATGGCTGTGAGCAATTCCAACTACATCCTCGAAGTGACAAATGCCTCGAAAAACTTTGGAGGATTGCAGGCCATCAACCGGTTATCCTTTAAAGTGGAAAACGGGTTGATTTTTTCTATTATCGGTCCCAACGGCGCAGGAAAAACAACAGCGATTAATCTGATTACCGGCATATACCCTCTTTCATCCGGCGAAATCTTTTTTAACGGCCGGAATCTTTATAGAAAACGGCCGTATCAATTGGCGTATATGGGAATCGGCCGAACGTTCCAGAACATCCAGACCTTTCATCATATGACGGTTCGAGAAAATGTCATGGTGGGGCTTCATACCAAAAGTCGCTGCGGGTTTTTGAGATGTCTCTTTCATACCCCCATGGTGTGGGAGGAAGAAAAGCGCATTCGTGAAAAAACAGATGCTGTTTTAACGTTCCTGGACCTTGAACCAAAGGCCGACGTTCGCGTTGACGAGCTTGCTTATGGAGATCAAAAACGTGTAGAGATTGCTCGATCGTTGGCCATGGAACCCAAACTTCTTCTTCTTGATGAACCGGTGGCCGGCCTTAATTTGCAGGAAACCGAAGAAATAGCGCAATCGATTCTCAAGATCAGGAAAATGGGAGTCACGGTGATTCTGGTGGAACATGACATGAATTTTATTATGGGTATTTCCGACACGATTACGGTTTTGAATTATGGAGAAAAAATCGCTGAAGGGGATTCTGAGGCGGTTCGGAACAATCCAAAAGTCATAGAGGCCTATCTGGGGAAGGAGTTATAACCGGTCGTGCTTGAAATCCATGGCATAAGTGCCCATTATGGCGGTGTTCGGGCACTTGACGATGTTTCCTTTAAACTGGATGACAAAGAGATTTTGGCGCTCATCGGTGGTAATGGCGCCGGCAAAACGACTCTGCTCAACCTGATTTCACGTATTATCAAGCCGTCTAAAGGGAACATCATTTTTAAAGGAAAAAGCATTTTATCTTTATCTCCCGAAAAAATTGTTGGACTGGGTATCATCCAGGTTCCGGAAGGCCGACACGTTTTCGGCCCTTTAACGGTGAGGGAAAATCTTGAACTGGGTGCCTATAGACGGCGGGGCAGACAGAACAAGAAAAAAATACTGGACGATTTTGAGTATATTCTGGCGCTTTTTCCTGTTCTTGAAAAGAGGCTTAAACAACGTGCAGAAACCCTCAGCGGAGGAGAGCAGCAGATGCTCGCCATCGGCAGGGCTTTGATGGGGCGGCCCAGTCTTTTGCTTTTAGATGAACCTTCTCTGGGGCTTGCACCGCTGGTGGTGCAAGAAATCATTTCTATCATTGAAAAGCTCAGAAATGAAGGAACCACTATTTTGTTGGTGGAACAAAATGCAAGAGCTGCCCTTAAAATTTCCGACCGAGCGTATGTACTGGAAACCGGCAAAGTACGGGTTCAGGGAAAATCGTCCGAGCTTATGGAGAACGAGGCCGTTAAAAAGGCCTATTTGGGATAGGGGTTCGAATCAACGTCATGAAAAAGAAAGGGGTTGAAAACACTTATATTTGTCATGGCCGAACAATGTATATGCAAATGAATTAGGAGGAAAAAAATGAAAAAAAGATCTCTGTTAATCGTTGCTGTAGCGCTGACCATGAGTTTTATGTTGGGATCATCACTTTGCTATAGTGCAGGACCCATTAAAATTGCAGGAATATTTGCTTTAACCGGCCGTGCTGCACATATTGGAACTTCGCAGAGAGACGCCGTTATGCTTGCCATAGACGAAGTGAACCATCACGGCGGCATTAACGGGCGCATGCTGGAAATGGTGATGGCAGATACGGAAAGCAACCCCACCAAGGCTGTTATGGCGCTGAAAAAGGTATTAGAGGCCGAAGACGTGGTGGCTATTATTGGACCGACACTCACGGGGACGGCCATGGCCATGAGAGGATTTATTGAAAAGGAAAAAATTCCCACTTTCATGCACTCAGGCGGGGATGTCATCCTCTTTGCACCGCTCGATAAAAAAGACCCGAAATCCTTACCCAAATGGACGTTTAAATCTCCATATAAGGCCGCAGATGCCATGGGTAAGATCTGCCAGTATATGAACAAGCGCGGCATTAAGAAAATTGGATTTATCTATTCAAACGAAGGATTCGGTAAAGACGGGCTCAGAAACGTAAAGGTCCAGGCGCCCAAGTACGGGATTGAGATTCTTGCCCAAGAGGCCTTTCAGCCTAAAGATGTTGATATGACGGCACAGTTGACCCGAATTAATGCAAAGGGCGTTGACGGGATTATCGCCTGGACAGTGGGGCCTGCCATGGGAATCATTGCCAAAAATGTGAAGCAGTTGGGCATTAAAGCGCCGTTATTTGAATGTCACGGTTCCGGAGATCCCATTTTCTGGAAAGTTGCCGGAGAGGCCGGAGAGGGTGTCATGATGCCGTCTACCAAAATCGTTGTGGGAGATCAGCTGCCCGACAGCGACGTTCAGAAAAAGAAAATCATCGACTATGTGAAAGCATATCAGAAAAAATTCAATCATGAACCCGGTACCATGGTTGCCTATGGGGCCGATGCAGCATTTATCGTTATAAATGCCATTAAAAAAGTTGGGCCCGACAGAGCGAAGATCCGGGATGCCATTGAAAATACGAAAGGTTATGTAGGACTTAGCGGCATCTATAATATCAGTCCAAAGGATCATAACGGTCTTTCCATGGAAGATATTGTTATGATAAAGGCGACCAAAGGGGGATGGAAACTGCTCGAATAGAAAGTTATTGTCAGAACTCAAACCTCCCCTTCTCCGGTGATAAAGATCAAGAGAGGGGGAGGTTACAATTACATAAATAATTATGGATTTTAGCCAGCAAATTGCTCAGTATATTATCACCGGTTTGACCATCGGGGCCATCTACGCCATTGTGGCCATGGGGTTTAACATCATCCATAA
>CAXMTB010000184.1:0-5973 GCA_964195835.1 uncultured Nitrospinaceae bacterium
CAAATAGCCTCTGTAGATCAATCTCCCGGCAGTACCGTCAACATCACCGACCCGAGTCGTTGCGACTTTGAAACCGCGGAGGCCGGTATTTAAAATAGGTTGACATGATTCCATGGTTTACCTCCGTTTTTAAGTGTTAACGTATATAGGTCTTTTATATCTCCCAACATAATATCAAATTCCGTGCCAGGTTTTGTGTTCCAAACCAAAAACCCAACATAACCTCTCCTGGCATTTTAACCCCGATATGGATTGCAATAGGATCCACCCCTGCCTTAAGTGCAATTCGATGACTCTGAATATATAGCGGTTTGCTGACTTTCAGAACGATTTTTAAAAAGCATGAAAGCACATCGTCTTTGAAAAAATGTCTCATAGATGATAGACGACACACATATGTATCATAAAACACCCGTCACAAATCTAATTGACTCAAGCTTCGAACCCGTGATCATTTACATGAAACATATCGCAGGTGGGTGAAGGCTCCTTTTGAGTTGTTTGATGTCATCTCTTTTTAATCTGTGAACCACCACCGGTCGAACCATTTTTTCCATGAGATGTTCCATTATGACATGATCGCTCAATTTTTCAAATAGATTTTTTCTTTCTGACCCGGCATCCAATCCGGATATTTTTTCCATAACGCTTTCAATAAAGCTGTAAGATTTAAGCAACTTATTCAAGAGGTCATCATAATCCTGCAAAGACAGTTTTCGGTGTTTCGGGTGACTTCGACGAAGTTTTTTTCTTAAGGGTTTTTCGTCAATGACAAAGCTTGGGACGCCGAACAGATGTGTATGGGACAGGGCCTGTTCCAGTAAACTCATTCTTCTGAGCTCTTTTAACGCCTTCTTCCTTTTTTCCGAGATGACGATGGGTTTCTTCAGGCATGGGAATGTATAAAATAATGGGTTTTTGGAAAGTTTCGGCAACAACCCCTTTATATGGTAAGATTCCGGAAAAAGTTTGCAACTTAACGGCTTGGCATCATGAACAACGCATTCGTTCCCGGAAAGGAAAAGGCACGGTTTTTTCATTTTTATCAAGAGTTTTTTATAGCGGATATTGTCCTCACATATCATCAAGCCCAGATGGCAATATTGAGAAAAGAGATAAGAAACAGGGGTGTTCAGGAATCGACCGAGTCTAATCAGGTCAAAAAGTGTGACTTCAACAATAATGTCAACCTTCCGGCATCCGGGTGCGTTACAATCATCCGGGCACCGGAAATTGCATTCGATATCGAAAATGTGGGCCTGGTGTTGAAAGTAGTTATTCAGCATGGTTCGCAGCTGCTTTTTCAGAACATTCAGGACAAAGCCCGGTAAATTCAAGGTTATGTCCGATAATCTCAAAAACAGTTGCCCCATAAAGGTCATTCTCGAGTTGGTTCAAAGGTGCTATCGGTGCATCGTCCACCCGGTCACAGTTCACGCAGCGAATATGGTAGTGCTTGTTCGTATTCCAATCATAGCGTTTCAAAGCGCCGCTGAGTTCCAATTTCTGGATTTTACCTATGCTGGCAAGGACTTCAAGGTTCCGGTAAACCGTACCGAGACTGATTCTTGGCATCCGGCGGCGTACCATTTGATAAATTTCATCAGCACTTGGATGAGCATTTTGCTTTAGCAGTTCTTCAAGAATTACCTTGCGCTGCCGGGTCATTCTTGTGTTTTTACGTTGCAGCAAGTTATTACCTCTGGTGCGACAGGTTCTTTCCCCAATCCCTTAAATATTTCCTAAGCTGAATAAAAACTTGTGTCAAGAGTGAATCAAGCGTATTTTTATTGTATCATAATATTTCAAACCTTTGGAGAAAAAATATTGCATGAATCTGAAATGATGTTTTAGGGTATAATTATTGCATTTAGGTGAATGTTGTTCTATGAAAATGTGAAACCATTCTACAACTAGACCATCATATGACTTCCATCCGTATCAGAAAAGGTTACGATATTAATATCGCCGGGACGCCTTCTTGTGATGTTAAAAAATTGGAGAAGCCGACCCGAGTGGCGTTATTGCCGGAAAGAATTCCATTCATAAAGCCTCGTTTAAAGGTTAAGGTTGATGATCAGGTGAACGTGGGCTCTACAGTTTTCGAGGACAAGCGAAATCCCGATTTCATATTTCTATCACCGGGAGGCGGACGGATCAGCAAAATCGATTACGGCCCTCGCAGGATAATCAAAGAAATCGTCATCACACTGGATCAAGATGAGGGTTATAAAACATTCCCGATGATGAACGATGCCCAGCTGGAAGATATCGAAAGGGGAGCCTTGGTTCAAATGTTGACCGCCGGGGGGTTATGGCCTCTGTTCAGAGAACTTCCATTTCGAAATATTCCAAATCCACAATCATTCCCTCCGTCGATCATCATTAGTTTAGGTTCCAGAGAACCTTTTCAACCTTTACCGGAAGTTTATTTAAAGGACAAAGCAGATCTGTTTGAATTCGGTATAAAAATTCTTAACAAATTGACAGAAACGCTTTTTATCAGTGCATCCCCGGATAATAATTTTGTTCCGGACCGGTTAAACACCCATGTTACCCATACCTGCGAAGGTGTTTATCCGGCAGATGATCCGGGCGTATTGCTTTATTACATCAAAAAACATCCGGATGAAAACCGGTCCTGGTATATCAACGGGCAGGATGTACTTCTTTTGGCGATGCTATTTAAGACCGGCAAATACCCGGTGGATCGAACGGTGGTTTTAGGCGGGACCCTTGCCAGGGAAAAAAAACATCTTCAGACCAGAATGGGGGTTCCTTTGAATCATATCACAAAGGGGCGTGCAGACGATACCGGAGCAGCCAGACATATTGTCGGGGGAATTTTCAATGGTTATACCGGTTCGAAAGATTCATATATGGGGTTTTATGAGACCTCTTTAGTATTGATTCCCGAAGGCGATGAAAAAGAGTTTTTTGGGTTTGCCAGACCCGGGTTTAATAAACCCAGCCGGTCCAGGGCATTTTTATCTTTTTTAAATAAATCGTCTATGGCCATGGATTGCAATTGTCATGGTGAAGTGCGGGCTTGTATCAATTGCGGATTCTGTGCCGAGGTCTGTCCGGTGGATATCTTACCCCAGTTCACATACAAAAGCATACTGGCAGATGAAATTGAAGAGGCACTAAATCACGGCTTGCTCGATTGTGTGGAATGCTGTCTCTGTAGCTATGTCTGTCCATCGAAGATCGAACTGAGAAATATTCTCAAGGAAACAAAAAAAGCATACTTTTTGGAACAGTTGTAATCATGAAGTTTATACAAAAGATTTTCGACGCCAAGCGAAAGCATTTTGTAAAAGGCGGTAGGTTTGAAAAATTCTATCCTCTTTTTGAGGCCTTCGAAACCTTTTTCTTTATTCCGGGCAATGTAACAAAAAACGATGCTCACGTGCGAGACAGCCTTGATCTCAAGCGCCTGATGAGCATGGTTGTTGTGTCGCTGATCCCCCCGCTTTTTTTCGGAATTTACAATTCTGGATATCAGTCGAGTTTGGCCTCCGGACTTCCGGTTACGTTTGTTGCTGTTTTCATCAAAGGACTCCAAATTGTTCTACCGGTAATTATTGTATCCTATGGTGTTGGATTTGCATGGGAGGTTTTGTTTGCATCCATTAGAAAACACAACATCAGCGAGGGATTTCTGGTTACCGGTCTGTTATTTCCCCTTACACTTCCGCCGACGATTCCGCTCTGGCAGGTTGCCCTGGGCATCTCATTTGGTGTGATCTTTGGCAAAGAGATCTTTGGCGGCACGGGAAGAAATTTCTTAAATCCCGCATTGACCGGAAGGGCGTTTTTATTTTTTGCCTATCCCATGAAAATGACCGGAGATGCCGTATGGACGGTGGTTAGCGGTGTCAATTCCCAGGGTGTGGATACATTCAGCGGGGCCACACCCCTTGCGGTTTCCGCAGTTCAAGGGACCTCTGCATTTATAGAATCTTTGCTGTCAAAAGCCGGGTTTACGTTGCCCAAACTCTTTTACGGCTTGTATCCCGGAAGCATCGGCGGGACATCGACGTTCATGTGCCTGTTGGGCGCTCTCTTGCTGGTTTTTACGGGCATCGCCAGCTACAGGATTATGATCGGCGGTATTCTTGGGGTACTGGTCGCCGCATGTCCGGGATACATTGTGAGGCTTGTATCCGGAAATTCAACAGTTCCGATGCTGTCGCTGCCACCGTTTTATCATCTGGTGATGGGTGGATTTGCCTTTGGAATTATCTACATGGCCACCGATCCGGTTTCAGCCCCCGGAATGAACGTCTCAAAATGGATATACGGTTTCTCCATTGGTGCGTTGACGGTACTGATACGCATTTTCAATCCGGCATTTCCGGAAGGAATTATGCTGGCCATTCTTTTCATGAACCTTTTTTCACCGTTGTTGGATCATTTTGAAATTCATTTCCGGCTGAAAAAAAGGGTGCCGAATGTCTAATTATATCAAATCCATTTTATTTGCAGCAGTATTGAGCCTGGTTTGCGGCAGTTTGCTGACCCTGGCATCCACCGGTTTGAAGGAATATCAGCTTAAAAATATTGAACTCGACAAGCATAAAAACATATTAAAATCCGTTGGTCTGATGAGTGGCCAAGACTCTGTTTCACAAGAGACCGTTGGACAACTCTATTCCGAGAACATCAGACAAATATGGATTAATGTTGACGGTAAAATTGTTCCGGAACAAAGAAAGGGTAAAAATGATCTATCGGTCTATCTTTTTTCTCAACAGGGGAAAATACAAGCATATATCATCCCCATTCATTCTCGAGGGCTGTGGGGAAAAATCTCAGGATATATGGCGATAAAAAATGATGGGGCCACCATTTCAGGATTTACCGTTTACAGTCATCAGGAAACCCCCGGTCTCGGCGGAGAGATTGAGAGAAAATGGTTCCAGAAGAATTTCGAAGGTAAAAAAATCTTGGATGACCAGGGTAATTTTGTTTCCATTGCCATTGCCAAAGGATCGGTAAAAGGGCGGATACCTGAAAGCCGTCAGAAAAATTTTGTCGACGGCATCAGCGGCGCTTCCATGACCGGAAAATTTTTATCTGCCGGGTTAAAGCAGACACTGACGGAATATGAACCTTTTTCTGAAAGATTCAGAAAAAATGAAATCAAATGAAGATAACAAAAACCAAAGCCTTTAACGTATTCTTTAAGCCCATCTGGGAAAGCAATCCGATTTCCGGGCAAATCCTGGGGATATGTTCTGCTCTGGCGGTCACCGTTCAGATAAAGACAGCTGTTGTCATGAGCCTGGCCCTGACCTTTGTTCTGGCTTTTTCGAATCTGTTGATCTCTTTGATGCGAAAGTTTATCCCCAGAAATATTCGTATTATCGTTGAACTCACCGTTATCGCAACATTGGTGATTTTTGCGGATCAGGTCCTTCAAGCATTTCTGTACGACATCAGCAAGCAACTCTCCATTTTCGTGGGGCTTATTATTACGAATTGCATTATCCTGGGAAGGGCCGAAACATATGCCCTGGGGAATCCCCCGTTTTTATCCCTGCTCGATGGAATCGGTAACGGTTTTGGTTACAGTCAAATTCTGATCACGGTGGCGGTGCTTCGAGAGTTTTTTGGTGCAGGAAAACTTTTTGGATTTCAGGTGATACCCGATGCGTTTTATGCCGCAGGATACGAAAATATGGGGCTTATGGTTCTGGCGCCAGGCGCGTTTATCACCATCGGCCTGATCGTGTGGCTTCAGAAGACGGTTTCAAAAGAATAATTTATGGAAAACCTTGTCAGCATATTTTTAAATTCCGTTTTTATCGGCAATATCCTTTTGGCGTATTTTCTGGGGATGTGTTCTTTTCTTGCGATTTCCAGAAAAATGGAAACCGCCATAGGACTCGGTTTGGCGGTGACGTTTGTGCTTTCCATTACAACACCGGTAAACTGGCTCGTTTATCACTATCTGCTATCGCCCGG
>CAXMTB010000185.1:0-3542 GCA_964195835.1 uncultured Nitrospinaceae bacterium
CACGCATTCTCGAACATTATCCACAAATCCTTCCAGGCTTAATGATCCGTCATCCGTCCGTTCAGCGAAGGCTGGAGTGTCGCGTATTTCCAACACGTAAACGCCCTCATCGTCTGTGAAAAAAGTCTGGCTTGTCTGAAAACCCGCCGCCGAAGGGAACACTCGTCCTCCGGCAGCTCCTGAGTAATTGGAAAGGTATGGCGCATAGCTAGCTCCACGGAAAATCATATGGTGCCATGAGGTGTTTCCTCCGCATGCAGACACGATCAGCATCTTTTCAAAATCGGTCAGAGGTATCGGCTTATGGCGCGACTTGTAAGCAAATACACCGTCTGGAATGTCACCACCCATAAAAAATCTCCTGGATCGGCGACCTATAAGTGCCTCAATCAACCCAAAGGCCAACATGTCTTGAAATCCCGGGGGTAAGTTATATTGCTTCATGCGATCCTCCGTTTTCTGAGGTTTAATTACTTAAATAGCATTAGAAAATGAAGAGCGATTGTTTGTTGTCACAATATTCCTAAGGATGCACAACATTAGCTTTTGAACCGAATCCGAAAATGTCGTGTATCCCGGTGCAGGAGATGTAGACTCCTGCGCACATATCAATGGAGGAAAAGTTAAGGGTTTGTTAGCCTGTTAATTTCAAAACCCTTTTCATCTTCAAGAAATAAAAAAATCAACTCCAGTGTACGGTAATCTAAAATTTGTTCTTTCCATCCAAGGTTTTTTAGAGTCTGCTTTAGGTTATCAGATTCAAAAGATCTTTCCCTATAAACTAAATTAGATACATCTTTTATAAGCCGATTTATTTCAATGGTAACTAAGTCTTTTTTTCCAAGTCTAGATAATATAATTTCCATAATCTTTGACA
The DNA here is from genome assembly GCA_964195835.1 of uncultured Nitrospinaceae bacterium. Taxonomy (GTDB): domain Bacteria; phylum Desulfobacterota; class Desulfobacteria; order Desulfobacterales; family UBA11574; genus UBA11574. Next base: position 878 of record CAXMTB010000185.1, read on the forward strand.
TGTCTTTCACCTAAAATTACCTACAAAGGTTGCTATCCTTTTGGTTTGCAGCGACATTCAAGGTCTTTTCGATATTTTGTCACGAGCATTTATTAGCTCAACTTTATGTGTCGGAATTTATCTCAGCAGAAGAAAATCATAGATTTTTCAAAAAGAGTCTGTTGTAAGCGTAGGAAGTATATGGCAACTATATTCTTCGGTATAGTCTATTGCATTTCCATCATGAAATTTTTCGGATAGCGCAGAATCTTGTATTGCGTTCAATAAGTTACAATCTTTAATACAACTTTTCTTAGATAGATTTTTCCTGGTACAGTTTTTACATGGAGAAGAGATCATATTACCCTCTTTTAGCAAATAGCATTCATATGAAAAAAGAATGACCTAAGAAATTAGATTCTTTTACCCCTAACCGTATTGACGGCCTCCATTTCTTCCGAATGTGAAATCGTGTAGATTAGAATTCCCTGTTTTTCTTTCAAAAGGCTCTTTGTTCCAAGCAATATCCCGAACCTGTCAGATCTCACATGTCGGTCCAAATCTTCACGAGTTTCCCATTCTCCGATTATGCTGACAGAATTCTCGTCTTCGGTATTTTGGAAAACGTGATAGCCCAGACAGCCCTTCTCTTGGCGCGTTGGCTCAATCATTGAGAGAAGCGTTTGCATAACCTCTTTTCGCTTTTCTGGACTTACATTCATCGTTATCCTGACGATTATCATGATCACTTCACTTGCGATATCCCCTAATCTCGGATTGTTGACAAAATAAAGAATAAACTGTCATTACATGGTGAAACATCTTCAAGTTTCGTGCCATTCAGGATAAACTAAAAACCAATTTGATCAACATGTTGAAATATTACAGGATATATAGATTAAATAGATTGGCAATGGGGGGAGAAATAAGCACAAAAGAATGGTCACATACGACCACTGGTCATATACGACCACATTGTGGCATTTCTAATGTGATGTTGCTGGTTCTCTATAATGAAATACGAATTTCCAAGTTATTGCTTGAACAAACCGGATAAAAAGGGAATTGCAAGAAAATTATCTTTGTATTTTATATCTTCAGATTATTGTATGATCTGTTTTCCAGATTAAAAACCAATAGATTGGACAATAATAGGTCAGCTATGGCCTTCTGATACCAAGTTTTCGCATGCGGGCGCGTAAAGTACTACGGTCGAGCCCAAGAATTTCTGATGCTCCATTTTTCCCACTAACTTTCCAGTTGGTCTGCTCTAGCACCCGGACAATAGTGTCATGTTCAACCTCTTTCAGAGTTTTTTGCTTTGTTGTCAAATCCTTATACCGTTTCTTCAGTTCATCCATTAGGCGTAGTTTTGGACCCAAAGAGTTGATCACCGCCCGCTCGATCACGTTTTCAAGCTCCCTAATATTGCCAGGCCAGTGATAATTCTGTAAGGTATTCATAACACTCGTCGGAATGTTTTTAATGGACTTACCCAGTTTTCTTGAAATTCTATCGACGAAAAATTCCACAAGCAGGGGAAGGTCTTCCATACGTTCTCGAAGTGGCGGTACTGTAATCGGAAAAACATTTAACCGATACCAGAGATCTTCCCGGAACCGACCATTGCGGACTTCTTCCTCCAAATTGCGGTTGGTAGCGGCTATTATACGAACATCGGCTTTGATGGTTTGGGAGCTGCCTAGCCGTTCAAACTCACCATCCTGAATCACCCTGAGCAGCTTGGGCTGTAGTTCCAGTGGCAGTTCGCCAATCTCATCCAGAAAAATGGTGGCGCCGTTGGCCACATCGAAACGACCCAACTGCCTGGCATATGCACCGGTGAAAGCACCTCTTTCATGACCGAACAGTTCACTTTCGATGAGGTTTAATGGAAGTGTGGCGCAATTTACCTTTAACAAAGGTCGATCTTTGCGTGTGCTGGAGCCATGAACGGCCCGGGCAACCAGCTCTTTGCCGGTTCCGGTCTCACCAAGAACGAGTACGGCCGTGTCTGTCGTGGCAATTTGCTCAACCTTATAGAGCACGTAATTCAAATCGTTGCTTTGACCGATAATGTTTTCAAAATTGTGTTCCAATTTGATTTCTTCTTGAAGATAAGCCCTTTCAGCTTCAAGATTTTCTTTTAACTTCTTTATTTCAGAAAGTGCATCCTTTAGGTTTTGTACTGCTTCAACGCGCTCAGTGATGTCCTGGAGCGATCCAGACAACCTGGTGGCGTTTCCCTTGCCATCCCAGATTGCCTGGCCACGTGCCAAAAAGTTCCGAAATTCGCCCGATTTTGTTCGAAGACGGTATTCAACATTGTATGGAACACGCTTTTGAAGATGGCGCTCAACGGCAGCCCAGGTGACATCAGCGTCCTCCGGGTGCAAGAGATTGCGTAAAGTATCCACCGTGCCGGGGAATTCCTCGGACGAATACCCCAATATTTCGCAAAAACGATCGGAATAAAAGACGGTGTCCGAGGTGATGTCCCAGTCCCAAAGGCCATCCGTAGAGCCTGCGACAGCCAACGCATACCGTTCTTCGCTCTCACGGACCGCTTTATCCGCCCGCTTGCGCTCCTCTATTTTCTCCTCCAGCTGTTCATTTGTTTTTACAAGTTCAGCAGTGCGCTTTTCTACCTGTTGTTCCAGTTCGTTGCGGGCTTTTCGAAGTTCCT
>CAXMTB010000185.1:3642-5666 GCA_964195835.1 uncultured Nitrospinaceae bacterium
TTCATTTGTTTTTACAAGTTCAGCAGTGCGCTTTTCTACCTGTTGTTCCAGTTCGTTGCGGGCTTTTCGAAGTTCCTCCTCGATCTGCTTCCGCTCAACTATTTCTCCTATTAACCTTGCTGAAGCTTTTAATCGTTTTTTGGCATAATCTATGATAAAATGAGGTCGGGACTGATACAATTCAGCCCGTTCAATCAGTTCTTCCACATCGAGAGCAAACCTTTCTGAGATTTCTTTAAGTTTTTGGGAATCACGAGGGGGATCGCCGTATCCCATATTAATAGACCCGATTATACTTTCTCCTGCGAAAATAGGAACGGCATAGAGCCAAATTCCTCCACAACATTCAACATCAATTGTTTTGCCAGTTTCTATGGAAATTTTCGAAGCTTCTTTCCAACAAGATTCATGGCAGAGCCACTTGCCACTTTTCAATGCTTCGCTGTTATCATTGGTATCGCAGAGGTTGCGTGATGTTTGATCAAGAAACTTACACCAGTTTGAAGCAAAAAGGCCTAAAGCATAATCCCCATTTTTTTCGTAAACAGCTGTTGAGGTGTCAAGCAGATAGAGAAAGTCGGCCACAATGTCAGATAGGACAATTTCTCTTACTGATTCCAAAATCTCTCTTTCATTATTGAGTTCAGATAGATTACCATATGGCTGTATATAATCTTCATTCTGAACAAGTTCGGACTCAAGGCTTTTAGTCAGGAGCCATTCAATCTGTCGCAGTGCCTCCTCGGCTTTCTTTCTCTCATTTATTTCAATTTTCATCTCATCGTTCATTTTTTCCAATTCAAGCGTTCGTTCTTCCAGCTGTCTAATCATTGGGGTGGTCATCCGGATAAAGAAGCCGGCCCCAATAGATACAACCAAGACAGTGAAAAACACGACGATTAAACCGGCTCTCACAAACGGTGCACGGACGTCAGACATATCCATCTTGGCAACGATACCAAAGTTCAATTCTTTCAACGGCTCATATGCTGCCAATACCGTTTGTCCATGATAATCCAAACCAATGACGCTCCCTGATTGGCCGGATAACGCTCGGCGCATCGGTTCCGCCAGATTTGATTCAAAAGAAACTGGCTCCGGCATGCTGTGGTCATCGTGCCGGTGCCTGAGCAGAAAAACAATATTTTCCCCTTCTTTTTTGGAGAGCGTAAACTCTGTCTTACCGACACCGGTGTCGTGATCATGTGCATCGATGATCTGGCTCAAAGTGGCCGATTTCGCTCCCCCCGGATAATCTTTGCTGTAAATACCGTCAAACCGAGCGATAGATTCAATAAGACGCGCCTGGCTTTGAGCGGTTTCAATCAGCCGTATCCGATCTTCTTTTATGGCGGTCTTATATAAGATGGTGATGGTAGTCCCTGCAATAATCAGACAGGTCGTTATCATCGTCGCAATCAATAAAAATATTCTTTTGCGCTCACTCATATTTAATCTCCTGAGTCCTATTCAAGAAAGCGTGGTTAGGGGCGTTTTTCCTCCCGGTTCCTTCCTCAGCTTCCAGAAAATAGCTTTTCCCACAAACTCTTTTTCCCAGTTCTTCATATGTTGGTTTTCTGACCATTTGTAAATTTTTCACTATTTCAAAAAGTAAAAAAGGCTCATACTATGGTATCGTTTAACACCTTATATGAGCCTATAATTGTCACATCAGGCCTTCTTTTATAAATTTGTTGTTATCTAAGCGGCTTTATTATTTATGAATACTATACATTAGTATGTTATCGATTTGCAATATGGGATTATTTTGGTGATGAGTTCACGCAAGACATACAATATAAAGATCCGGTTTCCTTTGTTAAAAAGTATTGATTAAGTGCCTACACCTTAAATTATCGAAAAGTGAGGCTTTCAAACCGAAACCAAACTTTTATTTCCTGTTAAAAGCCATTTTTAACCATATCAAATTGTTGCGATATCTTCAATTCTAGGCGGACAGGCGAACATGTGATACCCATTCCTGATCTCAGATCTGCCATTTGCTGTGATACATTGAGAGTACC
>CAXMTB010000185.1:5676-5952 GCA_964195835.1 uncultured Nitrospinaceae bacterium
CTGCGATATCTTGCAAAAAATCCAGATATCTAATGATTCCATACCGATGTGATACTAATAACCTATCTATCATTCAGTTTCAATATTTTAATGAAAACTTGGTCATTTCCTCAACACTATATATTGTATAATTTTGTACCGATCCAAGCCGATTTTAAATTCACGATGCCTTGCCTTTGTTAGTTCCCCATTTAATTCAGTCGGGATGATGATCCGATCTCCTTTTTACCCTGATGAATATTCAGATAGCCATCCAAAAGATGAAAATATCATCCA
>CAXMTB010000186.1:0-5927 GCA_964195835.1 uncultured Nitrospinaceae bacterium
ACATCAGCACAACTTAATAGTGGAATGTTTGCCTTGTCGCTTTATTTGCCGAGGTGATCAGTCACGGGCACATGTATGCCTGGTATCTTATGATTGAAGATTTATCCAGCCCCCTGGCTGAAAGTATTAATCGTCAATACAGGGCAAGGAGACAGTCTTAAAACTTTCTCTACGACACTACCGAGTAACATTCTTTCAAGTCCCTTATAGCCATGGGTACCCATAATGATCAAATCAATCCCCTCAGCCTCGGCAAAACGTATAATTTCCTCTACCACATGGCCAATTAATACCTTGCTTTTGGAAGCAACGGACGAATTCAAGTTCTCATTGAGAAAATCCTCCATCTTCTTTGCCGCACCCCGTTTCATTTCTTCTTCCTGAATATCACTCGATATATGCGGAACAGAAAATTCAAACATGGAAGAAAAGTCTTCAACAACAAAAATTACGTTAAGCTCCGCCTCAAATTTCTCAGCTACATAAACAGCATTGCGAAGAACAGTGATGGATCTTTTCGAGAAGTCTATCGGTACAAGGATCTTGTTAAAATCGTTCATTTTGCTGTCCTCCGTTGTAAAGTAATTTTTGTTTGAAATGTTTTTACTGTTTCAACAGGTGTAACAATCATCTCTCCAGCAGCAATCTGTCTGGTCACAGGAACTAACTTCGGTTTGATAACAAGGTGTATTCCCTTCTTCTATTTGTATTGATCTTATTAAGTCCGTTTTATTCATTTTTTTAGGATTAATACCCATACTTTTTGCAATCATTCTAATATCATATATTTTCATAGCCGCCACCCCATGTAATTAAATTGAGAGGTTTAAATAAGGGATATTATATATAATAAATATAATAAGTCATGGTGGGTTTAATCAAGTGCCACAATGTGTTAGGAAGGTGGTTTTTGGTAAAGTTAAGATGTCTTGCCAACATCTACAGTTTTGTCATACAAAATTTAACTGAATATATCCACTGGCAATCTTGATACTTTAGGAATTATTCACGACTGTAAAGATAGCAGACATCGCAAGTCGGCAGTTAACAATACTATACGAATGTTTAACTTTTAAAAGTAACGTTTGAGCTAACTTGCGGGCCAAAAGCGATGCCGTCAGCCACGGCTAAATCAACCCGTCAAGTTCAATGATTTATTCGGCGATTTTTGTCGTTTGTTTTTCTGATAGTGAGAAATTAAATAAAACTGTGTTTACTTTCCTGCGTTTTCTCAGTTATCTTCTCCCTGACTTTTTCCTCCGAACTCCTTCATTACATGTGAAATATCCCAACCTGTATCGAGGTGGTCTTCTGTATCGCGCAATTCCGAAAGCATAAGCTGTTCCAGGTCTTCAATGCGCTGTCGTGATAAACTGATAAAATTCTTTTTGTCATGGCGGACATGTCGTAAGATATCAGTTGCTTCGACATCGTGCTGCCTGAATGTTTTGGTGGCACGTTGGGCCTGATATGCCCTAAAACCCAGGGTTGTAAGTGCATCAATTCCTACCTTCAGTGATGTGTCAAATGTTTCCCGATATGTATGATGCACCCCCTCGTCAAGGAGATCGAAGACTTCCGTTCTTCCGGAGGACCTGGTAAAAATAGTCAGATGCGGATAATGTTTTCTTGCCATATGCACCATATCCAATGTCTTCTGATGATCATTAAAGGCAAGTATCAATACCCGGGCCTTTTCCGCTCCAGCCGCATGGAGAAGATCCTGGCGTGAGGCGTCACCGTAAAAAACCTTGAGGCCCAGTTTTCGAAGGAGTTCCACCCTGTCAGAATCATGCTCAAGAACTGTGATTCCTACATCATTTGCCCTTAAAAGACGTCCCACAATGCTGCCGAAATTTCCAAACCCGGCAATAATGACTGGATTTTTTTCGTCGATGCTGTCTGCTTCTTTTTCCTCATTTTCATGAGTACCGAAGCGGGGCTGAATAAGTTTATCATTAATAATCAAGGCAAGAGGCGTAAGGGCCATTGAAATGGCAACCGCTCCAATAAGAGGATTTGCAACCGTATTGCTGACAACATGGTTCTGTACCGCAAAGGAAAAGAGGACAAAGGCAAATTCTCCACCCTGGGCAAGCGAGAATGCAAAAAGGACATTCTGGTCATGTCTGAATTTAAATATTATTCCAATAACCAGGAGAACGACCAGCTTAATAGTAACAAGACCGACCACAAGCATGCCTATGAGACCTGGCTTTGCGGTGATCAAACCAAAATCAATTGATGCACCCACTGCGATGAAGAACAATCCAAGAAGCAATCCCTTGAAGGGCTCAATGTCTCCCTCAAGTTCATGACGATATTCGCTGTTAGCCAGAACGACCCCTGCAAGGAATGTCCCCAGGGCTGGACTTAATCCTACCTTTGCCATAAGTAGAGATATGCCGATGACCAGCAGGAGGGCCGCAGCGGTGAAAAGTTCCCTCAATCTTGTTTTTGCAACATAACGAAAAAAAGGCCGTATCAGAAAAAGTCCACCAATGATGATAAAGGCTATCACACCGGCCACCATAAGGGCTTGTGTCCAGCCCGAAAAACCTTCAACCCATGTTGTATTTCCTCCGTGGGAATCTCCGGCTTCCTGTATTGTCTTAACAGTTTTCACTGCCAATATCGGCATAATGGCAAGCATTGGGATTACAGCAATATCCTGGAACAAAAGAACTGAAAAAGCGCTCTGCCCTGCATCCGTTTTCATAAGGCCTTTCTCATTCAACGTCTGAAGAACAATTGCGGTAGATGATAGTGAAAGAGTCATTCCGACTGCCAGAGCAGACTGAAACGAAAGCCCAAAAAATATGCCGACTGATGTAATTGCCGCAGTTGTCAGGCCAACCTGCAAGCCGCCCATACCAAGAATCGGGCCGCGGAGACGCCATAAAAGTGACGGTCTAAGTTCAAGGCCGATGAGAAAAAGCATCATCACAACGCCAAATTCGGCAAAGTGCATGACATCCTGACCTTCCTCTCCAATTAAATGAAACCCGAAAGGACCGATGGCAAAACCGGCGATGAGATAACCGAGGACCGAACCGAGCCCGAGACGCTTTGCTACAGGGACTGATATAACCGCTGCAGAAAGATACACAAATGCCTGAAAAAAGAAGCCGTCTCCTTGCAATGAATTACCCTTTAAGTTTTGATTATACTTTTCAAATCAGAATTAAGCCTTTGATGCAACTTGGCCGCTTCAAGATCCACCTTGCCATCACGCAGAGATAGTATGATTTTCTGATAATCCTCTCCGTGGCTTGTTATTTCCTGTTGTGTGATATTACGGGTTCCGTGAACAATAAAAGGAGGCAGAAAATCCATTTCGCACACATAAGCAGATTGCCTTATTGGAGCTAGAAATTCAACAAGAGTGTTCCCATGAATGCCATCATGCTGGAACAGAGACTCCCTTCCTCCCGTTGTAACGACATTAAACAGAATTTTCCCTTTCAAGGCATTTCCTGTTTTACCGTATGCCCACATATGCTGAAGAACGAGATCCATCCACTCTCTTAATATTGCCGGCACGCTGAACCAGAAAAGTGGATGATGAAAAACGATGATATCATTTTCCAGCAGCAAATTCTGTTCACGTTTTACATTTATGTGGAAATCGGGGTATGCCTCATAAATGTCATGGAATGTTACCCCATCGAGGTCTGTGATGTACTTTATAAGATGTCTGTTTACCCTGGAATTTTGTAATGCCGGATGGGCAAAGAGAATAAGGATATTGTTTTCAAAATTTTTCATGATGGGTGGTTATGATTAAATTTGAAATGATTGGTTGCCGAACGTCCGGGGTAACCTGCTGCCCCGTGTCATGTCCGCGGTTAGCGCCGCTGACATTCTCGCAGTCAGGTTGACCCCTTTGTTGGGTGTCATTTTTTTGCGCCTTGAAGTGTCTCTTGGCTATAACCCCATCCCTTGCAGGATGGGACATCAATTAGCAAAAACTCTGCATCTGTTGATGCTTTAATGGACAATGGTCTTTCGGCGTCAATTCTTGCCTGATCTTTTTGATGCATCTTTTGTTCGTCAACTGACATTTCACCATTTGTAAGATAAATGAATATTCTGCGTCCCGTGGTGGCATCAAAGACAACTGATTGACCTTCATCAAGATCACAACGATAAATAGTAGCATCTGTATGGAAGGTTACGGTGTCGGGTACGCTTTGCCCTGAAGCTACTGGGAAAAGTCGATTCTTCCACTGGGACGGGGAATAATTCTTTTGATCATAGGTTGGTTTGAGAGCTGACTCGTCAGGGAATATCCATACCTGATAGAAATGGACAGGTTTTTCTCCAAGATTAAATTCTGAGTGTGTCAAACCTGTACCTGCACTCATCCTTTGGACGTCACCAGCCTTTATGACTGATTTGTTTCCCATGCTGTCTTCATGGGTCATTTCCCCAGTGAGTACAATTGTGACAATTTCCATTTCTTCATGCGGATGTGTCGGAAAACCAGTTCCGGGCTGGACTACATCATCATTAAAAACTCTTAGTGCTCCAAATTGAATATTGTGAGGATCGAAGTAGTTTGAGAATGAAAAAAGCCAATAGGTTTGAAGCCAGCTAAAGTCTGTAAAATGACGTTTTTCTGATTTAATAATATCAATCATACTTTGACCTCCTATATGATTATTACACCCAACAATTTATTAGGAAAAAATATTTCCGTAATATCCTGAAATAGATAATATTGCCGCTTAAACATCCTTGCCATTGTTTTGATTTATTGAAACGCCAAGTCACTTAACAATATAAGATATTATCTTTAATCAAAAGTAAAGATAACTTGCCAACATCTTGAGTTTTGTAATACAAAATCTGACTCAACATGTCTACTGTCAATCTTGATACTTCAGGAATGATTAACAGCTTTCGATTGATAGCAGACATCACAAGTCTTGATATAAAAAAAGCAGGGCCATTTCTAACCCTGCTTTTATCATTTTATCAGAAAAATGCTTACGGCTGAGAACAAATTTTCTGAATATATTCTTTTACCTGATCGTGCAGGTTTCTTTCTTTGTATTCCACCGACCGCCGTTTTCTTGACAGGCTAACTGGGCCTCGGGAATTTCATCACATGATTTCGCTTTTCCGCTTCGGCATTGTCGAGTAACTCTGACAGCTCTTGTATTGGTAAACAAATGCCTGTTATGCTTTTGGAGGTGTTCCTTCAGCGTTTGATACAACTGCTTCGATTTGGACTAAAGCATCTTTAGGTAAAGCTGATACGCCAACTGTTCTTCGTGCAGGAACACTGCTTGGGAAGAATGTTGTGTAAACTTCGTCTACAGCATTAATATCTGCGATATTTTTAAGGAAGATATTTACTTTAACGACATCGTCCATAATGTGATCGATACTTTCTAAAATGCCCTTGATACTTTTTAAGCACTGTCCAGCCTGCTCTTTTACACCGCCAGCTACCAATTTACCAGATTTTGGATCGATAGGTAATTGAGCTGAAAGATTATTGTAATGAGAAAAAGCTACAGTTTGTGTAGATAGAGAACTTTTTGGTGCATTTTCCGTATTTCTTGCTAATACTGCGTTATAACCACTCATGATAGTATTCCCCTTTTTAGTTAGAATTTATTGATGGTAAAGTCATAACCTCCGGTAAAACCGGAGGCTTGAAACGGTGAACCGCCCAAGGCGATGAATATTGGAACCCCCAAAGGGGGGTTACCTATTTTAATTTTAATCTACTCTGTAGTGCTTTGGAACAGAAATTCTGAGGAGTGCAGCAAGAGCCGCGCTCTTGCTGCAAAAGCACGGCACTCCTGCGTACTCTGCAAAACTTCTGTCCCAAAGCAGTAGGAATTGTCAACATATTTCATAGAAAAAATAAAAAAATCTCGAAGTTCCGATTTTGCGATTCTTTCGAGTTTCTA
>CAXMTB010000187.1:0-5881 GCA_964195835.1 uncultured Nitrospinaceae bacterium
CGTATTTATGAATTAGAGCACCAAGCTTCTATGCTCTTAGCTCTTTTTACCAATTCATTCAATCTATCGGCATATAACCTTGAGCGTTGAACTTTTTGCTTTTTTTTCCCTTTGAAACCAATTCCAGTGCCTTCTGCATGGCCATTGCTTTATTTATGGTTTCCTGTCTTTCACGTTCTGGATCAGAATCGGCAACAATACCTGCACCGGCCTGAACCGTGAGTAGGTTGTCTTCAATGCTGGCGGTTCGGATGGTAATGGCCATGTCCATATTTCCGTTAAACGAAATATATCCAACAGCGCCGCCATAAGGACCTCTGGGATTTTGTTCGAGTTCTGCAATGATCTCCATGGCTCTTATTTTAGGCGCTCCGGACAATGTTCCCGCAGGAAAGGTGGCCCGAAGCAGATCAAAGGCATCGAAGTCGGGCTTTATATCACAGCAAATGTTGGACACCAGGTGCATGACATGGGAGTAACGTTCCACAATCATTAAATCGGTAACCTGAACGGTTCCCAGTTCAGCGATACGGCCCAGATCGTTCCGTCCTAAATCTACCAGCATCAAGTGCTCCGCCCGTTCTTTTTCATCGGCGAGGAGTTCGTTGGCCAACGATCGGTCTTCCTGTTCGTTCTTTCCCCTGGGACGGGTACCGGCAATTGGGCGCAGTGTGGCGACACGGTTTTCCAAACGGACCATTGTCTCAGGAGAGGAACCGATGAGCGTTAAATCCCCGAGACTGAGAAAGTAGAGATAGGGTGAAGGGTTAATAAATCTCTGGGTTCGGTAGAGTGTCCAGGGGTCAGGCGGTGACGAGCAGACAAAGGGTTTTGAAATGACAGTTTGGATTACATCACCGGCCCGAATATAGTCCTTCACCTTTTTTACGAGTCCACGAAAGTGATCCGCCTCCCATGGTGTTTCCAGCACCAAATCGTCTTCACCTATCTCTATATCATCTTCAGGTTCCGGCTGTTTCATTCGCGCTATCAGAGCGTTCAGTCGCTGGGTTGCACCATGAAAGGCCTGGTCAGGGTCCTGATCTTTTTTTAGAAAAGAGATGACCAACAGAAACAAAGTGTGTTGAATATTGTCAAATATCAGCAGTTCATCCGGTATGATGAAATGGGCAAGGGGTTTGTTTTCCGGGAGAAGATTGGGGATAGATTCAAAAAAGGATACCATTTCATACGTTAAATATCCTACCATTCCACCCCAGAATCTTGGAAGTTCTGGAACTTGTGCGGGTTTGTATTGGTCGATAAATGTCCTCAAAACGCTCAAGGGGTCTCCGTTGTGCTCAATATTTTTGCAGGAACTGTTTTCACAGATTTCCACAAATTGTTTAAATATCCGTATGTGCGTTCTGGCGGAGACACCTAAGAAACTGTATCTTCCCCATCTTTCGCCGCCTTCAACACTTTCGAAAAGGAAGGTAGAGGTATTGTCTTTATATATTTTCCTTAAGAGTGAAACCGGAGTTTCCGTATCGGCCAGCATTTCCGCACAAACCGGAATGACATTGGCCTGTTTTGCCAGGTTGCGAAATTGTGCGATGTCAGGGAATTCATTGATTAACATAAAAGTTCCTTTCTGAATGGCTCAAAAAAGGCCATGGAAATTTCCACGGCCTTTTTGAAGTTCAACTAAAAAAGGACCGTGGGTTTGGGTTGCCCGTGGTCCTTTAAATATTTTTTTGTAATACGCTGTCTGGTTAAGTCACTGGGCAGACCTGTTGCTTTGGATTTGCCACCACCAGCGGTTTAGATCGATTTTGTAAATTTGATGTTTGTGTTTATCAATTTTCATTTGTTCACCTGATTTGAAAAAGAACTTACCTTTAATCATAAATATTTGTCAAGATCTTTTATCATTAAAATTATTGGCTGAATAAAAAGCGGGATTAAAATTATCTTGACAATGGTGAGCACATTTCGGTAGTTTGAGTTTCAACCCTAAACGCGCAATCACGCAATCAGATAGGGATCAAACCGGTCGGGAGTGGAATTGATGAAACATTTAACCCAACAATATTACTTTTGGTGCTGGCGGTGGATCACCGGAGAAAAGGAGTGTGCCGACCGGTTCGAAGCAGACTGAGACATTTGTCAAAAGGAAAAATTAAGGACCGTGGGCACATCAAAGCTCACGGTTTTTTTTGCTTAAATGACCGGCACTCTGTAACCAATATCCCTGATGTCGAACGACTCGTGACCAATGACCCCGGTGAAATACGCTTCGCTGTCACTTTGTGAATTTCACGGGACAGGCAAATGACGATTTAAAAGGAGGAAAGACCATGCTCATTGTTATGGATAAAAAAGCAACACAGGCGGAAATTGATAACGTTATCGCTGTAATCAAACAGAGAGGATTTACGGCGCGTCCTATTCCAGGCGGAGAAAGGATGTCCATCGGTATTTTAAACAATAAGGGGCATGTTGATGCATCATCATTCTTAGGGCTGCCGGGGGTTAAGGATGCGATTCATGTCACACGCCCATACAAACTTGTCAGCCGGGAATTTAAAAATGAAGACACCATCATTCAGATCGGGGAAGTATCCATAGGCAGCGGCAATCTTACAATTATTGCCGGCCCTTGTGCCGTGGAAAGTGAATACCAGGCCTTGACCATAGCAGAGCATGTTCAGCGCAGCGGTGCACAGCTTTTTAGAGGCGGGGCATTTAAACCCCGAACTTCACCGTATTCGTTTCAAGGGCTTGGAGAAGAAGGGTTGAAAATCCTTGCAAAGGTTCGCGAAAAAACAGGCATGCCGGTTGTCACCGAGGTTATGGATATGGAACAAATGGACCTGGTTACTGAATATGCCGATGTTATTCAGATCGGCACACGGAACATGCAAAATTTCAGTTTGCTGAGAAAGGCCGGCCGGGCCAGCAAACCGGTTTTGCTTAAACGGGGTATGGCAGCGACCATTGATGAATGGCTCATGGCAGCAGAATATATTATGGAAGGTGGAAATTCACAGGTGATTTTATGCGAAAGAGGCGTGCGAACCTTTGTCCATCACAGTCGCAACACCCTTGATCTTTCGGCTGTATCCGTTGTAGCTAAAGAAAGCCATCTTCCTATTTTTGTTGATCCCAGCCATGCTGCCGGAGTACGTGATCAGGTGATTCCTTTGAGTCGGGCGGCTGTGGCCGTTGGGGCTCACGGCCTGGTTGTAGAAGTGCATCATGCACCTGAAGAGGCGTTAAGCGATGGTGCCCAGTCTCTTTATCCGGATCAGTTTGATCGGATGTGTCGCCAGGTTCGATCAATTTATAATTATCTGAAAGAGGGTGACGGGTGATAGGAAATAAGAAAGAGAAAAGAGGAAAGAGTTGACGGGCGTCGGAGATCAGAGGTCGGAGGTCAGAAAACGGGTAGGTTAGAAGGTGAGAAGGTGAGAGGGAAAGAAGGTGAGAAAGTTAGAAGATCAGAGGATAAGAAGCTCAGTGTTTCACCGATGGAGGTTCAAGGTTGGAGGTTGGAGGCAGAGCGTTTTGCCTCAAATCTATTGCCCATAACCCATAACCCATTACCTTAAATTCACTTAGGTATTTATTTATGAACGTAGAGATACTCATCACCGGAGATGAAATCCGGTCCGGTGCGGTGATTGACAGAAATTCAGCACACATTGCAATGAAGCTCGAAGAAGCCGGCTTTAACGTCGTACGCCATACATGTGTCGGCGATAACGTGGAGGACCTTGTATTAATCCTTCAGGAAATTGGAAGCCGATCCGACGCTGCCCTGGTCACCGGCGGGCTGGGACCGACTTCGGATGATCTAACCGCCCAGGCAGCAGCAACATCAGTCGGCGTTGATCTTATTTTAAATCTGCCGGCACTTCATGGGGTTGAAAGCTATTTCAAAGCCAGAAACCGTATGATGCCTGATTCCAACAAAAAACAGGCCATGTTGCCTCGTGGGGCTGACCTTATTTTAAATCCAGTGGGAACCGCGCCCGGGTTTATGCTAAAAATAAACCGCTGCATGTTTTTCTTTTTACCCGGGGTTCCCTTTGAAATGCAAAGAATGCTTTCAGATACTGTCCTGACTCAACTGGAAAAGTTACGGGGGAGCATTTGTGAATTCAACATGGTGAAAACCATATCAACCTTTGGTTTAACGGAATCGGCCACAGCCGAACAAGTGTCAGGCATCAGTGCGATTTTCCCGGAAATTACGCTTGGATTCCGCGCTAAGTTCCCGGAAATCCAGATTAAACTTTATGGCCGGGGCAAAGACAAAGAAGCACTTCATCAAGGTATGGTTAAGGCAGCTGCAGCGGTTATAGAGGAAATAGGGGACAATGTTTTCTCTGAAGACGAAAGCCCCATGGAGGCTGTGGTGGGCAGACTTCTTTTAAAACAAAATGCAACGCTGGCAGTTGCCGAAAGCTGTACCGGGGGTCTGATATCCCACTTGTTGACCAATGTACCGGGCAGTTCAGACTATTTTCTTTTCTCAGGGGTCACGTATTCAAATGAAGCCAAACAAAAGGTTTTGGGCGTACCATCTGAAGTTCTTGAACACTACGGGGCTGTTCATGAAAAGACAGCAAAAGAGATGGCAGCGGGTGTAAGGCGAATCGCAGAATCTGATTACGGACTTGCAACCAGCGGTATTGCCGGACCGGATGGGGGGACCGACGAAAAGCCTGTGGGAACGGTTTGCATTGGTCTTGCCACCCGCCGATCTACCCTGGGATTTCGGTTCTTTTTTCCATTTAACAGCCGATGGAGAAATAAAAAGATTTTTGCCATGAAAGCACTGGACATCCTGCGTAGACATTTAATCGAATTTAGCCAACTCAACAAACCAAACACACGCTAAGAGGTAATGGGTGATAGTTGATGGGTATGTGTTTTAAACCTTTTTATTTTGAATCACAAATCATCAATCGACAATCATCGATCATCAATCCTATTAGCCGACCAGGCATTCCTTGAACCACTTCACCGCTTCCCGCAAAAAATCTTTCTGATGTTTTTTGTTGCTCATAAGGTGGTTCCCGCCTTTTTGAATGATCAGTTTTTTCGGATTGTTTGATTTCGTGTAGATCTCGTGGGCATTGGTAGGCGGCACAATTGTGTCGGAATCACCGTGTAAAATAAAGATGTGGTGAAGGTGCTTGAGCTGGTCTGAGATGTCCCAGGTTAGAAATTTCTGATCCAGCAATGGTTTAATTTTTTCGGCATCATCTGATTTTTTCAAAGCCGTGGTTACGGAACCGCTGCGAAGAGGAGACGCATACGTGACCCATGCGTCGATATCAAGGACATCTGCCACAGAAATACAGACGGTCCCTCCCATGCTGCTTCCAAAAAGTCCGATCCTTTTCCCGATGTCTTCTCGCATTTGAATGGTGTTTACGGCACTGATCAGATCATTGCGACGGCCATTTAAGGAGGTGATTTCGTTAAAAACACCGTCACTCTGTCCACAGCCTCGATGGTCGAATCTAAAATATGCGATACCGTGGGCATTACATTCTCGAGCCAGGGCAATCTGCTTTGGGGAAAAACTATTGCTGAGCAGGCCGTGGGAACCGATGACAACCGGCGGCAGGGTGGTTTCCGGCAAGTGAAGCATACCTTTTAAAAGGAATCCGTTGGATGTAAAAGTGATATTTATTTGATTCATGGTTGGATTATTTCATAATTCGTGATATTTTTCAATGCGTATCAAACATCGTTATATATTTTCAAAAAAGAGAAAATGAATCTTGCTGTGCCGGCGTGACCCAATATCTTGGGATTTGTGTAGTATTTGTAATTATCTGAGGGGTCGGGGAGTTTTTCTAAATAGTCGTTCCATGGATAATCTTTTTTTAAACCGCGTGAACTCGTGGCAAGGGTTCGTAAA
>CAXMTB010000188.1:0-5841 GCA_964195835.1 uncultured Nitrospinaceae bacterium
CCCTTTTGACTATCGGCTGTAGAGTTAAGGCCCTTAGTAGCCGGAGTTCCTTCTTCAATTCCGTCAGCCAGGAACAGCACCCGTACATTGTTATATTTCTCTTGTTGAATAATTTCTGCCGCAATTTCACCGCTTTTTTCAGGACAACCGTCGTCAACAAAAACGAGTTCCCATTTTTTGTCGACTTCACCGTCGAACAACCACTCCAGCTGTAACACTTTCCGTTGCAAAAAATTTTCTCCGGCCGGATGCTCAACATTGGTACGAATGCGGTTGTGTTCATTGTACATGGCTACAATAAAACTGGCAAACACCGGCGTCGAAATTGACCTTAAAGACATCTTTGATAACGCGAGTTTGGAAGCAAGGTGAAGGATGACAGGGTGTCGGCGTTGTTCGGTGACAAGGCGAAAATCGACTCGGCCCAGCTCTTCCTCTACCGGGTAAAGTCCCAGCAATTTATCTGCGGTTTCAAAAGCCTGTCTCTCCTGAACTGGATCTGTCAGATCCATAGCGGACGGCATGTCTTTGGTGACTGCCAGTACTTCGTCCCAACGGTTGTCACTCCCAGCAAGTCGTTTCAGATCCTTTAATCCAAATGTATACCTAAAAAGAGGATCGGCCGCGGCACCGAACAATGTCGGGACGCCGGCCATCATCCGATGAAATCGCGGTTCGTCCAACTCTTCAATAAATGCAGCAAAATCCGCGGTGTCATTGGCAACATCGACCATTTGTTTTTCATATTGCCGATACAAATCGGCCATATGTTTCATCATTTTTAAATAACTGTCCATCAGTCTATTCCTGTCACCTGAATGCTAATACCTGAATCTTGCATGAAAATTGATGAGAATCTTTATATTGCTTATTTGAAGCAGGTTTAAACAACATCACAGCATCATACATTTTACCAGAATGGTAAATCGGATGATGTTCTTTTTTTCTCATCAATTTTCACCATAAAGACGAGACGGAGGCTTTCATCTGCTGCGTTATTAAGGGCTCGCAATAGCAGACTATGGTTTCGCCCTTAAGTGCCTTGCATATGAAAGCCTCCAACTCGTGAAAATTCAGTTAATATACAAATTTTGAAATGGACTTTTTGTAATTTTAAGGGAAACACTATACCGAGTCAATGGAAATGGTCTGGGGAATTCTGATTTCAAACAATTTGATAGACAAAAGGTGAGGAAAATACGTAAGCGTTCACAAGTTCAAGGTTCAGAAGTTCGGGGTTGTTTTTTTTGTTAACCTTTACTAACTAGCGTGCTGTATCGTAATTTTCAATCACTCTCACGGACAATAGGTTTTAATGATTGCAAGATGTTATTGAGATTCCTAAGTATGCGAATTTACGGTATCAGACACTAGCGGTTGCGGAAAATCTACTTTGCTCAGGCTGATTACCGCAAGTCGTATGCCGTCGAATTACCCTAATTGAGTCTCAATTAGGTGTTATCCGTTATCTGTTAAAGGAGGCATAATGGCACTATCTGAGGAATTGTGGCAAGCCAACCATGATCTTGCTCAGGCCAGTCTTAACCATCCCTTTGTGCAAGGACTGGCTGACGGCAGCCTTTCCAGGCAGCGTTTTGCCTACTACGTTGGCCAAGATGTTTTTTTCCTGAAAGCATTTGCCCGTGCATACAGCATTGCAGGAGCTAAAGCACCCGACTGGGAGGGATTTTGTGCACTGCACGCCCTGGCCGAAGGGGTCCTGGAAGAACTGAAACTACACGATAAATATGCGGCCGGATGGGGTGTAGACATCATAAATGTACAGCCGGGTCCCGCCACCCGTCGTTATACCGACTTTTTGCTCGCAACCGCCTGGACCCATGACACGGGCACTGCTGTTGTTGCCATGTCACCTTGCATGCGCCTGTATGCCTATTTAGGGCAACAACTGGCAACGCAAAAACCTCCGGAACATCACTATATTGACTGGATTCGTACGTATGGCGGCCAGGAGTTTGAGGAGCTGGCCCAGAAACTTGAAAAACTTACTGACCAATACGCTTCCGACACCGAGCTGGTTCGCACCACCTTTCGTTACGCGATGGAATGTGAACGCGATTTTTTTCAGGCTGCATTTGACAGTATTTCCTTGGATTGAGTCAACTACCTGCTATCTTCGGCAAGTATCAAGCGCCTGGTTCGAAGAATTCGATGCCCAATTGTGGGATAGACAATTTGAAGACGATGTGCGGTCTGGGTTAATCAAAAACGCAAAATTTGCGTTGAAATAAATTATATGATATCAGAAAGATAACAGCAATGTATCATATCTTTAAAAAAATTCAATGTGTGTCGATATGAAGGAACAAGTCGTATTAATTACCGGAGTGAGTAGAGGATTTGGTCTTGAGCTTACTAGGGAATACTGCCAACTGGGCTGGCGCGTCTTTGGGGTGCTTCGCAGTAAGGAGGGTGCGGCCCAGATTTCATCAGAATTTGGAGAGGTTTTCATTCCTATTGTAGTAGATCTTCGTGATGACTCGGCCGTAAAAGATATCCGGCTGAGTCTTGAGGGGAAGACTGACTCCCTCTCACTTCTCATTAACAATGCTGGGATCGGAGGGACTGGTCATTATGTCGAAGACACTTCGTGTAGCGAGATTAAAGAATTGTTTGATGTGCACTGCTGCGGAGCCATCCGATGTATTCAGGCAGCCCTTCCATTACTTAGAAAGGCTGAGCGTCCAACGGTAGTGAATGTCAGCAGCCGAGTGGGTTCGATTAACAAGGTATCATCTGGTAATCTTGATCATATTTCCCTTTCCTATGGTATTCGTATGGCAAAAGCTGCGCAGAATATGCTCAGCGCTTCACTTTATCGAGAGCTTAGGGGAACTGGTATCGCTGTGTTCGCAGTCCATCCAGGAAAAATCCGTACAAGGATGGGTAGTCCAGATGCTGATATGTCAGCGGAACAAGCAGCAAAAAGATTTGTAAGCTGGTTACCGGATATCCGACTTGAGCGAGAATTCGGGTATTTCGAGGCTGGGGCTGAAGAGCTGGTATTTTAAGAGTGTTATAAGAGAATTTAAATATCAAGCCTGTATCGAAGGAAATATTGATCACGGCTTCAAAACTTGGGGCAGATCCGGCAAAATCTCTTTTGCAATAAACTCATTTCGTAAGCCATCATATCTTTCTTGATATAGCAGCTAATAAGGTTAAAGTATTATTACATTCTGAACTGTTGGATAGAACTCGCCAGCACGCTCCCGTTGCGCGCCAACCACCGATTGCAAGAAACACTGTGCCGAAAATATCTCAAATATTTATGAGGATCCGGACCCGTGCTGTAAAATTGGCTTAAAATCCAATCAATGACGATCAGATTACCCATATGGATCATATGCGGAAGATATTCCAGCTCCAGTTGGTTCAAAGGCCCTATGGTATTAACCTTTTTACCTGACTCTTGATATGCTCCCAAAAAGTGCTCCACGCGATCAAGCAGCAGATTACCATCCGTACCCGCCTCCCAGGAAGTACAATAATACAGGATCGCCAGACCTACATCAAAACACCTGGCGTCAATTTTTGACCAACCAAAATCAAACACACCCGCTACTTTCCCGTCCTTAAACTTAAGATTCCCGGGATGATAATCGCCATGAACTGCCAGGCGTGGCATTGCGTTGTATTTTTCTTGGGGTGGAATATTCTTTAACATGCCGAGCAGATCATTGAATTGCTCCAAGAAAAATTCATCAAATGGAGATTCAGCAGTATTGCGGGCATATACTTTCCATTTTGATGCCATCAAAATAATCTCGTCGAAATTAATCAGTTCTCTCCAACCCTCTGTCCCTTGCCAACCAAATATCGTGTTGTGATACAAAGCGAGTATTTGGGCTGAATTTATTAATTCCTCATCAGAATATAATGGGTGGTCCCAGGTGCATTTATCTTCGCCCGGCAGAAAACTAAAAACGGCAATATAATTTGGGGGGGCTTTTTTTTTCAGGTTGCGGTCAATCTCAACGTAAGTTGTCCCATCCTTTTTCGTAATACACCGTGGGGAGAGCTCAAAGCCTTTTACCTGTAATTCTTGCAGCAAGGCATGTTCAAACCGCACTTTTTTTTCAGGAGTTCCTTGGCGGTATCTTCTCAACAGATACCGGGTTTTTTTGCCATCTCGAAGCGTTTCGATTTTATAGCTGTCATTGACGTAACCTCTATCAATTCGCTCTTGACGGACCAACTGTCCAATATCGTAGTGTTCAGAAAGAATATTTCTATTGCTTCTAAGGATATCCTCTTGAGTTATAATAGAATCTTTATTATCGATGATCACTTGCCGCCTTATAATTCATCAATTGAAAAGTTTACGGCTTAACAAATGTGTCTATCAATTTTTTGAAATAATCACTATCAGTGAACGGTCGCTGTATACCACACTCAGCTAAGCAATTTTCAAAGCGAGAACAATCATAAATACTTTCATCGTTTAAATACATTTCGACATCCACCAGGGATTGGGCCAGCACATTAAGAATATAATCATCTGCTTCTTCGGCCTGGGCATATAGCCTTGATTTCCATTCATCAAAGGAGACATATTCAGATATCAGTTTCATCTCAAGCAGTAAATCAAATGCCACTCTGGCCGGCATTGGATCGTTCTGCACAATATTGAATACCTGGCTGAAATTGGAGGGGTTGCCTGCAAAAAGAACAATGGCTTTCACCAGAAAGTCTACCGGAGTTAGTTCGAAGGCCCAATTGCTCTTGTCAGGTGAACAGTCAACCTGGGCGCAGGCATCAATAATCATGGATTGAAAATCACTTGGATTTGTAACCCCCGTGACACTGTGATGTCCAATATTACCCGGGCGGTACAAACAAACCGGCAGGCCCCTGGATACCGCTTCCCATACCAGTTTTTCGGCAACCCACTTGGCCTGGCCGTATCCGTTTGTCAAATGATCGGCATATGAATCAATATCACTGTTTTCCAAATATGCTTCTTTATCTTCTCCTGCAAATATGCCGTTTGTCGATATGTAATGAATCGGCTTGGTTGCCGATGTGCATGCTAAGCGCAAAATCTCCTGGGTACCATTTACGGCAGCAGGTTTAATTACAGAATACGAATAGACATAATTTACCAAAGAAGCACAGTGAAAGATAAAATCGATTTCTTCGGCCAATTCATTAAACCGTGCAACCGACAATCCAAAATACTTCTTTGTTAAATCACCAACAACAGGAACAATGCGTTCCTTTATATTGTCATTCCATAAATGATAATATTTTAGGTTTTTAACAACGCGATGTATGGCGTCTGTTTGATCACCGCTTTTTATACGTACCAGGCAGTAAATTTTTACATGATCTTTCGTAGATTTTAATAATTCATCAAGCAGAAATGCCCCAAGAAAACCTGTTGTGCCGGTGACTAAGATCGACGCTGCATCGTTTAACTTCAGGGGTTTTTTGTCAGGAGCAGGAATAATAGAAGGTTCTAAGAATGCATCTTCTTTGATTGAAACGCACAGCGCAACATCTTCTGAGCCATTATTCATAAATTTAACAAGTTCTGTTACCGTCGGGTATTCATAGACGTCTTTGACCATGAGTTGAACACGAAATATCTCTTCTATAAAGATCGTTAATTCCACGGCTAATAATGAGTGACCGCCAAAATCAAAGAAACTCGAATCATTTTTTATGCTTTTAGGATCTAAAAAGAGAATGCGTTCCCATAGTGTCCGCATGATATTTTCCTGTTCTTTTAGAGAAGCCCCCTGGTCGAGTTGAATATCTGAAAAATTATGTTGATATTTAGGTGGTGGTGACGGTAGCAATTTATGATTCAGTTTG
>CAXMTB010000189.1:0-5838 GCA_964195835.1 uncultured Nitrospinaceae bacterium
ACTACCGTTTTGTGATATCGTATTATGGTATCACAAAAAAATCAGGCCACTGATAGCTTTTTTTCATTGCAGGTATCCACGGCTTCTGGTTGACGATTTCGTTTCCGAATCAACCAAATTTTAGGGGCTCCATTTTTCACCATAAAGGGCGGGAATCTTGCATTTGCGATTCAAAAACCGGGGCACAATATATTGATTTTTCCGACCGAAGGGGATAAGTAATGGAAGTGTAAGTGGAATGATTAAGATCCGAGTGTAATTGATGATGAGGTATGTTAACACCCACCCAACAAAGCACCAGTTTACCTTTGGCCCAGTTTTCTTCCATGTACCGGTCCTCATCCACGATCTCGTTAAAACGACAGATGGACGCTGATTGCTGTAGTGATGGCCCTATCCAAAGGCAATTAGCTATGAAGCAATATTTAAGACGATTCCCAATCCAAGCCCATAGAGGAGATGCTCAACCATAGGTGAGATAAAGGATCTTACGTTGCTGGGCGCTCTAACCCCAAAGAAGCCCCAACCGAATCCAGGAAAAAGAATGAACCATGGTAAGAGTACTGTTGTCAGCCCCCATAAAAGACTATAAATCAGGTGATTTCCTTGCATGGACACATTAAAGGCCAGATAGAAGAGAGGATAGGTCAATGCCAGGCTGCCGCCAGTAAAATAATGAAAGGCCCAGCCAACGAGCACCTCATTTTTTATAGGGCTGGACTCAATTATATTCTTATGTACAAAATGTCCACCAAAAATACCCAGAGCCCACCGACCGAGGGCTGCATTTCCTCCTCAGCCCCCCCACCTAATCTTTAATTTCTCCGTAGCATAGGTTCCGACAATGTCCATCAATCCCGTACCTACTAGTCCGCCAACAATAGACCAGAAAAATAACCTCATGAGATTCCCTCCCAACCATCATTTCCCAGGAGAACACACTGATTTTCTAACTCGGCACGCTTGTTTATGGTATTTCTCAAAAACTACGAGCGTACGCCTACGGCCTCGAACTGCTCTAGGGCCTCGAGTGCTTCGCACCCGTAAACCACCGCCGGACCTCCCCCCATATAGATGGCGACGCCGATGGCCTCAGCGATCTCCTGTCGGGTGGCACCGGCCCGGAGGGCGGCTCGAACATGAACAGCGATGCAACCTTCACATCTGCCGGTGATGGAAATCGCCAAGGTGATGAGTTCCTTAGCTTTTGTGGTCAGCGCGCCGTCGGGAAAGACCTGCTTGTGCAGCTGCCCGAATCCGGCCATCGGGCCTTCAAGCTCTTTCCCCAGCTTGCCCATTAGACCTCTAAGACGGTCATAATATTTCGGATACCTTTTCTCCATGATCTTTTCCTCCTTTAATCTTAGTGTTTTAATATTTCCTTTGAACTGAGTTGGGGTTCTCTGTTTGGTTCATAAAGCAGCCTGAGAATGCTTGACTTTAATGAGCTATCAGTATATATGAATAACAGCACTTAGATATCTAGTCCAACGATTTGTTTCGATTGGAGCGATCGGAATTATTGATAGGAGGAGAATCGATGGAAATTCGTCAACTAAAAACGTTTCGGGCTGTCGCCCAACTGCTGAGCTTTAATCAGGCAGCTAAGCAACTTCACTATGCCCAGTCCAGCATATCCGCGCAAATACAGGGCCTGGAAGAAGAACTTGGTGTGCAGCTTTTTGACCGCTTGGGCAGACGCATATTGCTGACCGAAGCCGGGGTAGGCCTGTTGAATTATGCTGAAAAGATACTGGATCTGGCAGACGAAACCCGGTCTGAAGTGGCCGGCGAAAGGGAGTTAAAAGGCTCGTTGACCATAAGAATTCCCGAAACCCTTAGTGTTCACCGGTTGCCGCTCGTTATTAAACAGTTTCGTTCTCGCTTTCCAAAAGTACGGTTACGTTTCACCGCCTGCACTCATGAAGGCCTTCAGAAAGACCTTCGCAAAGGAATAACCGATCTGGCGTTTTTGCTGACAGAGTCG
Source organism: uncultured Nitrospinaceae bacterium (assembly GCA_964195835.1). Lineage (GTDB taxonomy): Bacteria > Desulfobacterota > Desulfobacteria > Desulfobacterales > UBA11574 > UBA11574. The sequence goes on from CAXMTB010000189.1 coordinate 1,988, forward strand.
TTTCACGCTGCCGACCTTGAAGCAGAAGTCCTGGGGATTGAGACTTTGGCGCTGGTGACCCATCCCAATCACCCGTTGGTGAATCAACCGGTTGTTCGCACCCGAGATCTGGAAGGCGAAACCCTCCTCTTTTCGAAGTTTGACTGCAGTTACAGGAAAACTTTAGAAGGAGTTCTTAAAACGGAAAAAGTTCGATATGACACTACAATAGAGTTTAACGGCGTGGAAGCAATTAAACAGTGTGTCATGGCGGGAGTAGGCGTTACCATCCTTCCTGAAATTACCGTGGCAGAAGATATTTCTCAGGGACGTTTGGCCGCTTTATCCTGGGCTGAGGGAGAGTTAGAAGTTGCAACGCTAATGATATGGTACAGAGATAGGTGGCTTTCGCCAACGTTGAGTGCTTTTATGGGGGCCGTCAGGGAAGTGTGGGGATATAGACAGCCTGAAATTTAACACTCGGCATGAGCGGCGAGCTATTTCGAGTACGCCTCAATACTGTTGTTCTGTGAAGTAGCTTTTTTATATATTAGTTTATATTCTCGATCGAAAACGTCAATTAGCTCACAGGTCAAGGAATTTCCTCTCTAATATTGTATTTTGCTTATCTATTGTTGATTTTTAGGAATTATAGAAAATCCCATATATTGTGGTTCGCCCAAAATCTTAAAATTGCAGATAAATTGAGATAACCGATAACAATCGAGCGTGTAAAAAACTTTGATACCTTGCAACTATCTTTATTCACTCGTAATTGTGATATGGTAATATGATATCACAAAAATTATACCCTGTTTCTTTCTTGTGATACCTTGCCATAAGCACAACCTGGAGCCAACACTTACTGATTACAGATATCATAAAAATGAAAAGGACAAAACATGTAAAATGGATTTGCCCTTATTGAAAAAATATTACGGTATATTGCTCAGGCTACTTTAAGGAAGTCCAAATCTTTAATGTGGAAATCAAAAATCAATGTATCACAGATTCTATCCAAATTTTCTTGAAGGGCTTTTTTCCCGGTATTTCCTGTCAGGCGGTTTTCAGCCACTGCTTTAACCATAACTGCGAGAAGCCGAACTCTCTTATGAAACACACGTTCCTCCTTAATCTCAATCTCGGATGTAATACCCGACTGACTTTCTGACTCGTGGTTTTCGATAAAATCTGTTTCGCTGCTCAATCGCAGGGAATGATAAAAAACGTGATGGGCGTTATCGATAATGGCAGATTTTCGATATCTTCCAATGGGATAATTTTTTAAATAAGCCTTGGCCATGATAATAAGAAGTTTCAAACGTGATAAAAAAATGTCGTTCATTGACATTGCTTTCGTTTCTTCAGACGTAGGCTCTAATTTCATCATTATTCATCCCTTCAACTTTTAGCTTTCCATCACCGAATGCTCGCGATTTGTTATTTTTTTACTTTGAACATATTTATCCACCCATTCTTTGCATGCAAAAATCATGCAAAATCAATTGGTTATATTGTAAAGCCTTATATGTTAAGCATTGGCATCAAATGTGGGATAGATACAGCAGTAATATTTCATTAAAAAATTATGTAATTATGGGGTAAATTACATAAAAATTATTACATTGCTTACATAGTAATATGAAATAATTCAAACGGTTATATGCTACTTTGTGGTATTAAGTGGTGGGATGAATCTATGAAAAAGAGGGATGTGCTTGATTCCAGATATCTTGCCATAAACACAGGTCCAAGCATCTCAATTTCAATTACATATATCCTATTTCTTACAAAATTGCAAAAAAGGCAAACCCCCCCCAAAAAATGATTTGCCTTTATTGAAAAACGATATCACAACTTTTGAACTGGCATTAAAATATGGAATACATAGCTGTTATCAACAAGCGGTATCGATAAAAAAGCAGGGCAATTGGTGACCCTGCCTTATTTCTTCGATTTATTGAGGCGCTTCCACAACTCCGCAGCTTCTTTCTGCGCTTGGGCGACCTGTTGCGAGGTCATTTCGGAGCGCAATATCTTAAGATTCTTTTTGTAAAGCTAATGCGTGTTGCAATTCATTATCTTTGAGGACGCCAATTTCAATTAGGATTTCTCCGAGTCTTCTCTTCATTCTATTCAATGCCCAATTAAGATCTTCAGACGTTGTATATCCAAGTTTCTTACATATCTCGCCAATCTTAATCGATTCCGTCTTTTGATAACCTAGTGCAATGTGCAATTCTTCAGCTGTTATACGGTCAGATCGAACTAAAACCTCACCAAGTCTTACCCTTTGTTCTGATAGCGCCTTATCTAGTTCTTCTTCTGTTATATATCCCTTTGAAACTATAATTTGGCCGAGTTTGGGTTTATACTGTAGTCCATTTTCTTTAGTATGTTCAACCATCTTGTTTCTGCCTCCTCCTTTACAGATACCTTGCCAGTATCTAAACCATTTACAACAACAATTAATATACAGATATCACATTTTTCTGGTGTCAGGTTAAGTGAATCCTATTTTTGATAATTGTCAAATCATCTCCGTCCACCGACAATTTGAGGGCTAAGTTGTGAGCACCGAGCAAATAGGTGTATCAATTCTGACCATAGTATACTCCTGGGTTGGAGTGTTAAAAATATAAGGTTATTTAAAGGAGCTCCGAACCGTATTCCGCAATTCAGCCGATCCGGGGTTGCTGACTAATTTCTTTTGAATAATGTCAACAGGGCTGACCTCTTTCCCATAATACGCCTGATTCCATTTGTAATTCGCTTTTACATAGGCACCTTCTATGGAAACACCGGCAAAAGCGCCCTTGGAACGTACGAAAGAAACGAAGTCCGTCATGACATCGGCTTTGGCACCTCCGCCCACAGGTCCTGCAGCGATGGAAGCGTCGCCGCCGAACTTAAAAGAGGATGAATACAGTCTCTCCAATCCTTTTTGGGTGAAAACAATCATGATAATTTCCGACTTTTCACCTCCGAACTGAATGCCAAGGGTCACCGATCCAATGGTATAAAAGGCAGGCTGGCTCCAGTCTCCTGTGGTTTTATCCTTTACAACAAGCACGCCCCGTCCTCCGGAGCCGCCGACCCAAAAAGCACCTTGGAGCAATTCCGGAATGATCAAAAATCCTTTGGCCTTATGCATGTGTTCGCGGAACCAAGCCATGTTCTTATCGATCATGAAACTTTTAAAAATAATTCTCGCTTGGTCTACAAGTAGCTGCTGTTTAACAGGTTCTTCCGCATTTACAGGAGTGACAAGGGCTGCAGTAATGGTGATGATGGTCAAAATAACGATGAGTCGCCTTTTCATTTTTAAAGTATCCTTTCGTCTACAGCATGTCTATTTTAAATAACAGTTAAATTTAGATTTTTGTAATGAGATACCTGGTACTTTTACCAGTATCACAGGGTATGTCAAAACCTGTGATTTCTTGCCAAAAGCACAGGTCCAACAATCTCAATTTAAAATACATATATCGTATTTCTTACAAAATTGCAAAAAAGGCAAACCCTCGAAAAAGGATTTGCCCTATTAAAAAACGATATCACACTTTTTTTGGACATGAAACGTGTATTTTATAGTTTATAGGGAACCCTTTTAAATTATTAATGTCTTATCAGCCAAATTATTAAGGCAGTGCAGAAACAATTTCTCGATATTCATCTTCTTTGAAAGCCCGAAAAGATTCCGTCCGCACATTTCCAAGAGATCCAAGAGTTAATGCTATCTTGGCAACAGTCTCATCATCTGGTGCCTCCGACACAAGAATGATATCGTATTGGCCCATAACCAAATAAAATTCTTTTAATTCAGCACCCATCCCTTTAAATGCTTTTTTAGCGGCATCAAGTCTTTCGGG
>CAXMTB010000190.1:0-5835 GCA_964195835.1 uncultured Nitrospinaceae bacterium
TCCGAGGGGCCAAACCCTCATCTCCTGTGCAGTTACGCACACTTTATATTAAAGTGCGCTCGTGGCGCACTATCTGCAATGTATCCAACATCTTAACAGTAGGTTCTGAACCTGTGATATCGTTTTTCAATTTGAGCAAATCCTTTATCGGGTTTGCCTTTTTTTGCATTTTTGTAAGAAATAAGATATATGTACTGAACGAGACTCGGTTTCAGGTTGTGCTTATGGCAAGGTATCTGTAATTTTGTTTCGCTTGTTTACACTAGAAAGGCAATATTCAGATGAATGATACGATAGAACTTCTCACTCGCGCTCTCTGTGATCTACGGCCAAAGAATCCAACCAACGGGGCATATCTTTATTGTCAGACTATAAGTAATCAACAATCTATTTTTAAAGCAGCTCTGTCTCTTCTCAACAATTCGCTTACTTATAAAATTTTGATTCTTAATACAAAAGCGAAAAGTGGCTATCCAGGATTTACCGAATGGAAGCAGCAGTTGCAGCAATTAGGGCTTTATGAGGAGCAGATAGAAGGGGTAATAAATAAAGAAACATCAATGCTAAATACGCTCATAGAGTCAGAAGCGATCATCCGATTTGCAAAGCAACATAGTTACCGCTCATTATTTGTAGTTGCGCCACCATTTCAGCAATTGAGGGCTTTCATGACCGCAGTAACAGTAGCACTCAGGGAGTATCCAGAGTTATTGATTTATAGCTATCCTGGTGTAGCGATGTCTTGGCAGGAAGAGGTGATACACTCGCAGGGAACCTTAAAGGCAAAGAGACGTGATTTGATCCAAGAGGAATTAGAAAGAGTAGAAAAATACTACAGTAAGGGAGATTTAGCATCACCTGGGCAGGTTTTGAGCTATCTGAACAAACGCGAATCAGCTTTCTAATAATGCCACAAGGTTTGCTCTTTCATTTTTATGATATATGTAGTCAGTAAGTGTAGACTTCGGGTTGTGTTTATGGCAAGAAAGCACAAGTCTGGAAAAGCACCAATTTTGATGCTGGATTGTATGATATCACAGGTTTCTTGTGGGCTTTGATAATCTCAATAGATCACATCAATTGTCGGATCTGAGATAACGAATGAATATCTCAGGTATCTACGAGTCATATAAGCTTTGATTGATAGTAAAAATTGGAATTATGAAGAAAATCATATTCACGTTCAACCAAACTCCCAATCAATTAATTTGTCATATACCTATATATTTTAAGTGGTTGTAATCAAAATAAAATCTTGACTCCTCATGTCTTATTATATTATAAATCAATATTAGCTGACCTATACTTCTTAAATCCACTATTCCATTTTGAATGTCTCTTCTTTTGTTAAACCATTAGGAGAGGGGTGCCTCATGACTGAGAACAGCTTAGACCGAAAGTTAAAGGCTATATTCAGCGCTGATGTCAAAGGATACAGCCGTTTGATGGGCAAGGATGAGGAGTATACAGTAAAGACCATCACATCCTACCGTGAAACAATCTCCGGCCTAATTTCTAAGCACAAAGGGCGGGTTGTAGATTCACCCGGCGATAATATTCTTGCTGAGTTTGCCAGTGCGCTTGATGCAGTGAATAGTGCGATTGAAATTCAAGAAAAATTGAAAGAGAAAAATACACCCCTTCCTGATAACCGAAAGATGGAATTTCGTATTGGTATTAACCTCGGAGATATCATCCATAAAGGTGATAGAATCTATGGTGATGGTGTTAACGTTGCCGCACGAATAGAGGGTTTGGCTGATCCCGGCGGCGTATGCATATCCAGAAACGTTTTCGATCAAGTTAAGAAAAAGTTGGCGAATTTGGGATATGAATATTTTGGTGCGCACGATGTAAAGAATATTTCTGAACCTGTTCGGGTCTATAAAATTTTAATTGAACCAGAATATGCGGGTAGGGTGATTGGAGAGGAGACTCCAAAACCTGCATGGCCACGGACAGCAACAGCGGCCTTAGTTGTCCTTGCAATTGTGGCTTGTGCTTTGGCGGTTTGGAACTTTTACTTGCGTCCTATTCCTTCTGTAGAGCCCGCTTCTGTGGAGAGGATGGCATTTCCTTTACCCGGCAAACCTTCAATCGCAGTCTTGCCCTTCACAAACATGAGTGACGACCCCAAGCAGGAATATTTCAGCGATGGCATAACCGACGATGTGATTACCGATCTATCTAAAATCTCCGGCCTGTTCGTGATTGCCCGGAACTCGACCTTCACCTATAAGGGCAAGCCGGTTAAGATACAGCAAGTGGCTGAGGATCTTGGTGTCCGCTACGTTCTGGAAGGGAGTGTTCGCAAGGCAGGTGAAAAGGTAAGGATGAACGCCCAGCTTATTGATGCAACCACAGGCCATCACCTGTGGGCAGAACGCTATGATGGCAACCTGGGCGATATTTTTGCTTTACAAGACAGATTCACCCAGAAGATAGTGTCAGCTCTCGCGGTTAAGTTAACTGGAGACGACCAGTCGTTACTTGCTCGCAAGGATACTGCAAGTGTCCAAGCCTACGACGCTTACTTGCGAGGCTGGGAGCTTATGCGCCGGGATACCCGTGATGATTTGGCGAAAGCAGTTTCCAGTTTTAAAAAAGCCGTTGAGTTGGATCCTGCTTTCTCTCGTAGCCATACTGCACTATCGCTCGCTTACAAGCACGCCATGACGACTGGTTGGGATGTGGATCTTGGCTGGTTCGACGCGAGTTCGCTGGCACAAAAGCACCTGGAAATTGCCATGAAGAATCCGACACCCCTCGTCCACCAGGAGGCTTCTGGAAAATATCTGTTTAAGCGCCAGTATAAGGAGGCAATCACCGAGGCAGAGCGTGCTCTGGCCCTTAATCCTAATGATCCCGAGAGCCAGTGGGCAATGGGGCGCGCTTTAGTTTTCGCCGGACGATCGGCCGAGGCAATGGACTATATCAAATGGGCGATTCGGCTAAATCCCAACTACCCTGACCGCTATTTGTCTTTTCTGGGAATTGCGCAGTATTTGCGGGGACAATACCAAGAGGCCATGATTTCGCTTGAAAGGGGGCAGATATTTGATCCTGATACAGTTAGTGGATCAGGTCCGATATGGCTCGGAGCCACATATGCGCAGCTGGGTCGTGACGAAGAGGCTGCAAAAGTGCTGGAAGGTTTCCTCAAAAGAAAACATTGGTACGGTGGCATTCCCATATTTGGCGTCTTCCCTTATTGGCCTTTTAAAGACTCAAGGGACTTGGAGCACTTTAGCGACGGTCTCATTAAGGCAGGGTTGCCGGTTCCTTGGAATCCTGTGTTTCGGCGTAAGTACAAAGAGGCCCTTGTTAAAGCAGAGACACTTCTCGCAGCTGACTCCAATGATCCGGAAAATCATATCCTGATGGGCGATGTATTGACTTTCATCGGGAGATCTGCTGAAGCCATCGATCATTACAGAAAGGCCATGAAGTTGAATCCGAAGCATCAAGCCTACTATTTATATCGTCTCGGGCGCACTCAGTTTTGCATGGAACAATATGAGGAGGCTACTAAGACGCTTGAAACGTACCACATGCGTAATCCCTATGGATCACGGATGTGGGTTCTTGCAGCAGCTTATGCACACTTGGGCCGCCAAAAGGATGCTGCGGATGCGCTCAAGAAATCCATGCGGGGCAGAGAATACATTGATTATAATGTGGAAAAGGTGGTGAGATATACAAATTTTCCATTCAAGAATCAAAGAGACACAGAGCGTTTTGCTGAAGGGTTGCGCAAGGCAGGCCTGCCTGCAAAATAAGAAACGAGAACATGGGGACTCTAGCAAGAAAAGGAGGATATTATGAAAAAGTTGTCAGTGATTCTGAGTGCGGCATTGATGATACTTTTTATCTTTTCAGTGGTTGGTCCAGGCGCGGCTGAAGAGAGGGCCACCAAGGAGGAATGTGTGGCTAAGACTAAACAAGCAGCCAAATTGATCGAGGAGGTTGGACTCAAGACGGCTCTTGAAAAGATGAATGACATGAAAGGTCCGTTTATGTGGAAAGACTCTTACGTATACTGTTTTGAAGATGAAACAGGTAAGATACTTGCTCATAAGAATAAAAATATCATAGGCTTTGAGGCCAAGGATTTTAGGGATGTTAATGGAAAGGCATATTTTCGGGAGATCTTCCACGTCGCCAACACCAAGGGCGAAGGATTTGTAACTTATATGTATGCAAGGATTCCTGGAGGATCACCAGAACCCAAAATCAGCTACGTCCTCAAAGTCCCGGGCACGAATGTAATCTTAGGAGCCGGTTTCTTTGAGTAGAGTCTTTTTGTTAAAAACTTCAATCAAAGGCCAAAAAGGTCAACCTAAAAAGCATGGAGGGTAGCTTAAGCGGCTATCCTTTCATTTTGAATATCTGAAATGAAAAAAAGCTATCAATGGCATGATTTTATTTGTGATACCATAATACGATATCACCAAACGATAGTTGTCTTGATTCTTCTATCTATATTTAAACATCCGAATTTGTGATATGGTCAAAAAGCGAAAAAGAAGTTAGTTGTGGTATGTAATGGTGATCACACGAATCTGCCCCATTTCATTTCTTGTGATTACTCCAACATATCGGCAAAAATTAGAGGTTCAAAAAACCTGTGATATCATCCATCCCAGTTCTTAGAGCTGAATTGCATGTTACTGCAATATATCCCAAATATTAACAATGGGTTCAGAAGTTGTGATATCGTTTTTTCAATAGGGCAAACCTTTTTCGGGAATTTGCCTTTTTTGCAATTTTGTAAGAAATAGGATATATGTAATCGAAGTTGAGATGCTTGAACTTGTGCTTATGGCAAGATCACAAAGGTTTTGGCAAGCCTGACATTTATAAGATAGTTTCAATATATCTGTCTTTGTTGACACATATAATTAATTGGAGAGTAACCATGAAAAAGAATTATCCTTGTGCTTATTTTATTATTCTTCTTTTATCCGTTTGTCTTTTTTCACCTCTGCCTGTGTATTCTGACGAGAAAATCGGGTTATCTGACGGGCAGACTATTTATGTGCCTGCTTACTCACATATTTACAGTGGTAACAGAGAAATTCCTTTCTTATTGACGGTAACATTAAGCATTAGAAATGTTAATCCTAATCACCAAATCAAAATCACCATTGTCGATTATTATGAGACGCAAGGGAAGCTATTAAAAAAATATATAGATAAACCAGTAATTCTAAACCCATTAGAATCATTGCGTTATATCATACCAGAAAGAGACAAATCTGGTGGGTCAGGTGCCAACTTTATTGTTGAATGGAAATCCGATAAATTTGTTAATCCACCCATTGTTGAAACAATAATGATTAGTACAAAAAGTGGACAAGGCGTTTCTTTTACCTCCCGTGGTCATGTAATAATTGAATCTAAGTAATAAATCGCCTCGAACAACGGATTAAGGGAGTGACAGAAAAAACATCATGTCTTATGCCAAGTGTTCTTTTTGCATATCCAGATCATAACACACGATTCGTGCAACATGTTCTTTCTGCTATGTATATGCAGTCCCAAAAGCCGGTCCAGAAGTTGTGATATCGTTTTTAAATAGGGCAGATCCTTTTTCGGGGATTTGCCTTTTTTGCAATTTTGTAAGAAATACGATATATGTAATCAGAAAGAATTGGCTCCAGGTTGTGCTTATGGCAAGGTATCTGTAATCATCCCCCTCTTTTTCTAGCGATTTGCCCCATAAATGAATGCCACAATGTGATACAACCATTTGATATATTATATTTGACATGTATATTGTTTTACAATATGAATAAAATTTAATAAATGAATGCTAAAAATTAAATCTGATCT
>CAXMTB010000191.1:0-5833 GCA_964195835.1 uncultured Nitrospinaceae bacterium
TCATATGATATGAGCGAAAAACCTATCAGCAGACTGCAGGAAATTTTAGCAAAAGGAGAATTTGCCGTTACCGCAGAATGCGGTCCGCCGCGGGGTGCAAATCCTGAGGTTATCCGTAAAAAAGGCGAGGTGTTAAACGGATATGTGGATGCCGTTAATGTCACCGACAACCAGACCGCCATTGTGAGAATGTCCAGCATCGCGGCGTGTGCGCATCTCTTGCAGATGGGTCTGGAGCCGGTGATGCAAATGGTCGTCCGGGATCGAAACAGAATCGCTTTGCAATCGGACATTATGGGGGCCTATTCTTTGGGCATTCGAAATATTTTATGCCTTTCAGGAGATCATCAGTGCTTTGGCAGTCAGCCGGACGCGTTGAATGTCTTTGATATCGACTCCATGAATCTCATCCGAACCGTTCAAACCATGCGGGATGAAGGCAAGGATATGAGCGGTTTTGATTTGAATGATCCGCCGGCAATGTTCATCGGCGCCGCAGCCAATCCGTTTGCCGATCCTTTTGAATATCGCGTGATTCGTTTGGCCAAAAAAATCGATGCGGGTGCTGATTTCATTCAGACCCAGTGTATTTATAATATGGATCGCTTCAAGGAATGGATGAAAATGGCCAGAGAAGAAGGCCTGACCGAAAAGGTTCATATTCTTGGCGGCGTCACCCCTTTAAAATCTGCCGGTATGGCAAAATTTATGAACAACAAGGTGGCTGGAATGGACGTACCCGAAGCGGTAATTAATCGAATGGCGGGCGTCCCCAAGGAAAAGACGGTGGAAGAGGGCCTTAAAATATGTCTTGAAACCATTTCCGAACTGCGTGACATTGAAGGGGTGCATGGGGTTCATATCATGGCCATCGAATGGGAGGACATTGTTGGAGAAATCGTCGAATCGGCCGGCCTGTTTCCGAGACCCTGAGGATTGATGATGGATGACGGATGATTGAGAGCTTTAGAAAATTTGTTAATTCTCAATAAATCATAGAGTCCACGGGTGATAAGATTTAAAAGATCTGACTGTTTGAGTATGTTAGTGAACCTTAGAAAAAACAGTGTATAAGATTATTTATTCTTATAAATAGATAAACACCGGCGTTTCAGCGGTTCATATAAAAATTATTGGATACTGTTTTTTCTTTAGGATCACTTTCATACGAGTTTCAGATATTTTAAATTTTATTATCCGTGGACGGCACGTCAACAGAACGTCTCGTGCACCAGAATTTAATAAATTGCTGCAAATTGGAGAGTTAAATGCCCAAGAAGTATCATATACCCATTAAAACCGCTAATCCAAGGCACCATCCCATCGGCAAGTATGCCACGGTTGAGTTCCGGGAAGACTGCGCCGGCAGCTGCAAAGAGTGTGTGAAGAAAAAATGCATTTTCGGTATTTTCAAGGATAACTACCTTCACATGAGCACCATGGGCGAACCTGAATATCTATATACCTGCCATAGTTGTTTTCGTTGTGTCCAGGAATGCACAAGAGGCATTTTTTCCCGGGTGATAAATCCGGAATACCGTACGTTGGGTGATGAGTATTGGCGTGCCGATATCATCCACAGGCTCTGGTATCAAGCCCATACCGGAAAGGTTCCGGTTTCAGGGGCCGGTTATCGGGGTCCGTTTGTGGGTGCCGGTTTCGATTCCATGTGGACCGACATGTCTGAAATTGTCCGACCCACAAGGGATGGCATCCACGGCCGGGAGTACATCAATACCTGTATCGAAATCTCCCGCAGGACATCCCCCTTAAAGTTCAATGACGACATGTCTTTGGCCTCAGAAGCACTTCCGATTCTGGAGATTCCCATACCTTTAATGTTTCAGATTCCGGAAAGCCTGATTGTCAATCAACCGATTGTTGAATCAGCGGCCAGGGCAGCCCAGGTTCTCGACACCTTTCTGATCATTCGATCTGAAGATTATTCAGATACACTTTTGCCTTATGCCCGAAGTCTGATTCCGAGTCTTACCTGTGACAATGCCATGGATCACCAATCGCTCATCATCAAAAGTCGTGCGGTTGAACTGGCTTTTGGCACTAATATCGAAGACACCATTCAAAAAGTTCGTGAAATAAAATCGGATATTGTTCTGATGGTCCGCATTCCCCTGGATGCCGATGCTGCATCCCGTGCTTTGAAACTTTCGGTTTTGGGAGTCGACACCCTTCATTTTCATGCAGACGAACACGGTAACGAACTGAATACCGAACATCCCCGGTTTTTAAAAGAAATGATTCGAGAGGTTCATCTAAAACTCGTGAATGGTTTTGTCAGACAAAGAATCAACCTGGTATTTTCGGGTGGAATCGCCATGGCCGAGCATATGGCCAAATCCATCATTTGCGGTGCCGATGGCGTCATTGTGGACTTCCCCTTGCTCATCGCTCTGGAATGCAGATTGTGTTACCGTTGTCGAAAAGATCTGTCATGCCCTGCAAAAATAGACAACACCATCGATCCTCAATGGGGCAGCCAGAGAATGATTAACCTGATGGGTGCATGGCACAACCAGCTTATCGAAGTGATGGGCGCCATGGGAATCCGGGAAGCGAGAAGACTCAGGGGTGAGGTTGGCCGCTCCATGTGGTTTGAAGATCTGGAAATGGAAAGTTTCGGTCCCATATTCGGAAAAAGAAAAATAGCAGGATTAAAATAACCCATGAAAAAAAATAACATTCACTTTCAATTCCCTAAAACCGTCCAAGTGCCGGATCGGTTTCGCAATCCCATCGGAAAGTTCACCGTCCGGCGAAATTCCCGATGTATCTCATGCGGGTTGTGTGCAGAACTGTGTCCTTATGGCGTACATCCGCGATATGACATCTACTCAAAACCGTTACGCCCCAAAGATCATAAATGTATCGGCTTCAAATGCAAAGAAAATGATTTTTTCTGTATAGACCGTTGCCCGGAACAGGCCCTGACACTTCAGCGCAACCCGATTCTGGAAACTTTAGGAGATTATCGCTGGACGTCAGAGATGCTCATTGCACACTGGGAAATGGCGGAAACAGCTAATCTTCCGATTGTTGATCTGGAATACAACCTTGGCAACTCGGGTGGCGGTTTTGATAAAATCCGCTTCAAAACACCGGAACCGAGTCACTACCTTAACCTCGGTGATGAGGACATCGATACCAGTATCACATTGAACAAACGCGATGACGGACGCCCAGATGTGATCAACGGCATCCCCTGTTACGGCGGCGGCATGTCTTACGGTTCCACCGCGTTGTCAGTCATGGTCAGCAGGGCACGAGCGGCCAAGTTATTGAACACATTAACCTGCACTGGAGAAGGCGGTTATCCTAAAGAGTTGCTCCCATATGCCGAGCATGTCATCACCCAGATTGCCACCGGTTTATTCGGTGTCAGAGAAGAAACCATTTTGCATACGCCCATGGTGGAATTCAAATATGCTCAGGGCGCCAAGCCTGGATTGGGTGGCCACTTGCTGGGCGATAAGGTGACCCCCGAAGTTGCAGCCATGAGGGAAACGGTGGTGGGGAATGCCCTCTTTTCTCCGTTCCCGTTTCACAGCGTTTATTCTGTGGAAGATCATAAAAAGCATGTGGACTGGGTAAAGGAGATCAATCCAAAAACACTGGTTTCCGTCAAAGTCTCAACGCCAACGGATGTGGATATGGTGGCGGTGGGCAGCTACTATGCCGGAGCCCATGTCGTTCATTTAGACGGCAGTTACGGTGGAACCGGTGCTGCACCGGATATTGCAAAAAAGAACATTGCCATGCCCATTGAATACGCCATCCCCAAGGTGCATAATTTTTTGAAGGACGAAGGCGTTAGAGACAAAGTCTGTTTGATTGCCAGCGGCGGCATTCGCAATGCACTGGACGTGGCAAAGGCCATTGCACTTGGAGCTGACGGCGTGGTTATCGGGACTGCGGAACTGGTTGCTTTGGAATGTGTTCGATGCGGTCATTGCGAAAGCGGACGGGGTTGTGCCCGAGGCATCGCAACTACGGACCACGAACTGGGTATCATGATTACCGAAGATTGGGCCACCCAACGAATCGTCAACATGTACATGGCCTGGCGAAAACAGTGGTGTGAAATTCTGAGGCAATACGGCCTGAAAAGCATCAAAGAACTGGTAGGCCGATCCGATCTACTGGTCCATCTCGATTATCTGGATGAAGAAGAAAGATCAAAATATCAACCGGCACCACAAGCAGAGCTTATAATATGAGACCTTTGAAAAATGTTCAATTTTCAAAGGTCTCCATATATTCATTAAATAATTGAGGTACGAATAATGTTTCACGGTATGGATTCAAAAATTAAAAATATTCTGAAATCTCGGGCCCGTCTGCCCCATAGCGAAATCCCTTCTAAAAAGCCTGCTGAAGAGGGCGGATGCGGTGTTACCGGTTTTATTTCATCCATTCCCGTTCGAGGCCGTCATATTTATGAGCCATCGGTTCAGATGCATAATCGCGGAAACGGCAAAGGCGGCGGTATCGCTGCTGTGGGGCTTTCCGCAGAAAATTTGGGTGTTAGCCAGGAAATTCTGGACACCCATTATCTGCTTCAAGTCGCCCTTCTCGATCCGGCTTCCCGGCCGGATGTAGAAGAATCGGCCATTAAGCCCTTTATGGAAGTACATAAAGCACAAAGCATCCCCACCCTCGATGACTACAGGGAAATAGAAGGTTTAGAGGTCAGGCCTCCGGATGTCTGGCGCTATTTTGTACGGGTAAAACCGGATGTTCTGGATCGTTTTATTACGGAAAATTCCCTTCAGGATCTGGATCATGGGCGAGCTGAAGATGAATTTATCTACCAGAACTCCTTTCGATTAAACCAGAAGTTTTATGCGTCTTTGGGGGAAAAGCAGGCCTTTGTTTTGTCCCACGGTCGCAATATGATGATCTTAAAAATCGTGGGGTATGCCGAGCAAGCAACCCAGTACTACTGTATGGAAGATTTTAAAGCTCACGGATGGATTGCCCACCAGCGCTACCCCACCAAGGGAAGGGTCTGGCATCCCGGCGGTGCACATCCTTTTATCGGGTTGGATGAAGCGCTGGTCCACAACGGCGACTTTGCCAACTACCATGCGGTGAGTGAATACTTAAAACAGCACAATATTTTTCCGCAGTTTTTAACAGATACCGAAGTCTCTGTTCTGCTCCTCGACCTGTTTAACCGAACGTTTGAGTATCCAATGGAGTATATCATTGAAGCCCTGGCGCCCACTTCTGAATACGATTTCGATCTGCTGCCGCCTGAAAAACAGCATGTTTACCGCTACATCCAGGCTGCCCATATCCATGCTTCTCCGGACGGTCCCTGGTTTTTTATCATTGCCCGAAACAATCCGTATAAAAACTATTTCCAGTTGATCGGCATTACGGATACATCCATGTTGCGTCCCCAGGTATTTGCACTGCAAGAAGGAGACGTCCAGATCGGCCTGATATGTTCGGAAAAGCAGGCCATTGATGCCACTTTACAGAACCTTGCCGCCGAGGACAGCCGCTTTTGTCCCATCGCCGACAAATACTGGAATGCACGTGGCGGAAGTGTCACCGATGGCGGGGCGTTTATTTTTACCGTCAAAGACGCCGGTAAGGGAGATGGCTCTAAAAAACTGATCTGCACCAACAAATTCGGCGACGTTGTCAAGACGCCCGAGCATCAGAAACCATATAAAATAACACCTGAACTTTCCGCACCGAAAAATGCCGAAAACATTACTCTGGCATTGAAAGACGGGCTGGTGCTTGATGACCTGTCTGGTTTTAAGCGGTATTGCTGCCGGCAGATAGTTGGCTGGGATTATGC
>CAXMTB010000192.1:0-301 GCA_964195835.1 uncultured Nitrospinaceae bacterium
CACCGTTTTTTCTCAGGGTGCCGACAACAACGAGTTTGATTTTACGAGTTGTGGAGATTTCAGCCACCGCCTCCAGCAGATAATGGAGTCCTTTTAAGGGCGTCTCGGCACTGCTGGTAACAATGATACGATTTTTTTCTCTTTTAATCTCGGGAATTGGATGAAACAGATCCGTATCAATTCCATTAGGAATGACTTTAAACCGCCGCTGCGGTATGTTAAAATCCCTGCCGATGTCATGCATGGAACTTTTGGAAACCGTGATGATGTGGGATAAGGTTCTGGCCACCCTTTTTTGCAT
>CAXMTB010000192.1:311-5798 GCA_964195835.1 uncultured Nitrospinaceae bacterium
GAAAGAATACCACCTCAATTGTTTAATCTTTGCCCAAAACGACGAAGCCGCTTTTACGGCCAGGTCCCGGTCCACCGTAATCGGATGATGAATTGTGGCAATGGTTGGAACAAACCTGTTAATGGACCTAATACCGTATGAGATGCTCTGATTGTCGTGAACGATATCGTATTTGGATGTTCTTTTTTTTAAAAATCGATACGCCCTGATCCCGAATGTAAACGGCTCCGGGAATCCCATGGTGGAAACGCCCAGCCACTCCATAAGGTTAACGGGATCTGAAAGCTCTTTTAAAGAGGGCATCCTGAAAGGATCGTCAGGGTTATAAAGATCCAGGCCGGGAAGCTGAAAAAGATTTATCTTTTCATCGAGCTGAGGAGCGGGTGGCCCTGAAACCACTTCGACCTTATGGCCCAAAGCCTTGAGGGCTTTGCTCAAGTGATTCACATAAACCCCCTGCCCGCCACAGTAAGGATGGCTCCTGTAACTTAACAGACAAATGCTTAACGGAGCGGTATTATCCAACGGTCTCATAGAACCCCTACCAAATGGTTTTGCAGTTTTTAACGTTTTATAAGTTGAAACTCAATATGAAAATTTTTGATAACCTCCTAAGATATTTGGCAAAATTTTTCCTTATTCAGGTTGTTCACACGTATCGCCACAACCATTGTTTGGTGATATAGTATTGTAGTATCACAAAAAAATCAGGCCACCGATAGCTTTTTTTCATTGCAGGTATCAAAGGTTCGCCCGATATTTGGATAGGTTTGAGTGTACGATGGTAGCCATTTAAGGTTTTCGATAGTGACAACTGCGTATCGTATACTGTAATGCAAGATGTTATAAAATTTTCATGATATTGAACCTATATTCCCTGTTGCCGGAATGACCCCAATCAACAGGTGATTTTCCTTTCTTGGTATTCTTTTATCTTTTCAATCAGCATCGGCACAAACTCCCGACAGTCATTAACAATACCATAATCGACCTGTTCAAAGATCGGTGCTTTGGCATCGTTATTGATGGCCACCATCACTTTGGCACCGACGATGCCGACCATGTGCTGTAATTCACCCGACAAACCGACGCCGATATAAAGTTCCGGGCTTACCATTTTGCCGCTCTGTCCGATCATCGTTTCCAGTTCTGTCCAGCCTTCATCTACCGCCGGTCGGGTAGATCCCAGAGCAGCATTTAAAGTTTCGGACAGGCCAGTAATTATTCGCCACCCTTCTATATCACCGGCGCCCGCACCGCCGGCAACGACGATGGGTGCCGACTCCAGAGGTACGCCGCCAAGTTCTTCACGGACGATTTTCAGGGTTTGAACTCGGTGTGGGGTTTCATGGGGGATCTCAAGGTGAATAATTTCTCCAGTTCTGCTTTCATCCAGTTCAGGATGAGGGAAAACCCCTGAGGCGATGGTGGCCATTTGGGGCCGTTTTTCCGGACAGATAATGGAGATCAATCCACCATAGGCAGGTATTCTTTGCTCCAAGATTTTATTGTCATCGATTATGAGATCAATGCAATGTGCCGTCAAGCCGGTACCGAGCCTGGCTGCCACCAGCGGTGCCAGTTCAGTCCCCATGGATGTCGAACCGATCAGCATGATTTCCGGTTGGTGTTCTCTTACCAGTTTGACAATCATTTCAGTATACATTTCCGGTTGATATATGGCCAGCTCGGGAGCATTGCCCAGATATACCCGATCTGCACCAGCTGCAAAAAGCTCTTGAACTCTTTTGTCCATTTGATCTCCTAGTATAACTGTTCCAACGGACGTATTTAGTTCTGCGGCCAGCTTTCGTGCTTGACCGATGAGTTGGAGAGAAACTGGAAGTATTCGACAGTCAATCTGTTCAGCAACGACCCAAACTGAGCCAAATTGTTTATTCATTTTTGTTTTTTATCCTTTCTATATCACACCAGCATCAGCCAATTTTTGAACCAATTGTTCGGCTTTTTCTTCCCTTGTACCAGATATTATTTCAGCGATCCGTTTGCTGCTTACAGTAGCAAGACTTGAAACAATTGTCGGTGATCCTTTTTGTCCCACGGTTTCTTCAGGAACGCCTAATTCATGAAGATCCCAAAGGGTTATCTCTTTTTTTCTGGCTTTGATAATTCCCGAAAAACTGAGTGTTCTCGGGGTATTCAGTTCTCTGCTTACCGTAAAGACAGCCGGAAGTTTAACCTGCATCAGGCGATACCCGTTTTCCAGGCTTGCCTTTACCTTCCACCATTCTCCACCAAATTCAACAATCTCATTTACTCGTGTTACCACTGGTACTTTTAAAAACGCGGCCATCTCCGGACCTACCCACTCCGTGCTGCCGTCGCTGCTGGCCATCCCGCAAATGATTAGATCAAACTCTCCGATTTTCTCTATACCTTTGGCAAGGGTATATGCCGTTGCATAAGCATCAGCGCCGCCAAAAGCCCGATCTGAAAGCAAAAATCCCTGATTAGCACCCAGAGCCAGACATTCCTTGACAATATTGCCTGCCGCAGGAGGTCCCATGCTGAGTACGGTAATGTTTGCATCCAGCTGCTCCTTAAGCAGGAGAGCCAGCTCCATGGCATTTTTATCAAGCAGATTCAATACCAGTGGAACTTCGGCCCTGGTGAGGGTTTTGGTGGCAGGGTCTATTTTTATTTTGTGAGCCTCTTTAGGGTCTGGAACCGCTTTGACACACACAACGACGTTTAGCATCGAAATATTTCCTAACCCGGATATACCGGAAAAGTGACTAAAGTGAGTTAAAGTTTGAAGTGCTTAAAGTCAGGAGGTCGCTTCGCTCCATCTGTTCATATAAAAATTGTTGGAATTCCTAAACTTTAGACGCTCTTTAGACATTTTAAGCACTTGTTTGCTTTCAACTCACATAAACTTCTGCAGAAATTGTGCCTCGAAAAAACTAAATTGAACTGCTGCATTATGGCCTACGAGAGCACCCAGCGGGCGATAATAACCTTCATAATATCTGAGGTCCCTGCAGACGGGCCCAGGACAAAGGAATCCCTCAAATAACGGCTGACCGCATACTCTTCCATGCACCCATAGCCGCCATGTATATCACCGGCCATTTTGGCCGCCCTTTGAGCGGCCTCTGTGGTGAAATACTTAGCCACAGCAAATTCGTTGCTGGATCGCTCGCCCTTGTCCTGCATAGAAGCGGCTTTATAACCCAGCAGGCGGCCTGCTTCCAAATCGATTTTCATGTCCGCCAGTTTGTTTTGGATCGTCTGTAACCTGCTTATCGGTTTCCCATAAAGAATCCGTTCGTTGGCAAACTTAATGGATGCTTCGAGACAAGCAGCCTGTAGACCCAGCGCGCAGGCGACCATGCCGCCTCTGCCAACGTCACCGATGGCAGCCAGAGCAACCCCTATACCCTTTCCTTCAATGCCAACCAGATTTTCTTTCGGAACCCGGCAATTTTCATAGGCCAGTTCGCCGGTATTGCATCCGCGCATGCCGACTTTGTTCTCTTCATGTGTGGCTTTGAATCCTTCCATCCCCTTTTCCATAATGAAGGTCGAGAAGGCTTTGGGATTTTCATCGTCTTTTGCGAGAACGGTAATTGTGTCAGCAATATGGGAGTTGGTAATGAAGCATTTTCGGCCGTTGAGAATGTAGTCCTCGCCGTCTTTTTTATACGTTGAGCGTATACCAGTCGGATCTGAACCTCCTGTGGTCTCAGTGACAGCGGTTGATGCCATCCGTTCTCCCGTTGCCAGGGCAGGTAAAAATTTCTTTTTCTGCTCATCGGTACCGAATTTCAAAATGGGTTCGATGCCCAATGCAAAAACTTGAAGCATCATTCCCGCTGCGACCGATACCTTGCTAATTTCTTCCAGCGCGATAAATCGGGCGGTGTATCCCAGGTCCAGACCCCCGTATTCTTCCGGAATGGTCAATGCCATCATTTCTGCTTCAGCCATGGCTTTGACAAGTTCCTGATTGGCCTTGCCGGTTTCTTCCATTTCAGAAACTTTGGGGGCAACCTGTGTTTCCGCAAATTCTTGAGCCGCTTTTCTAAACATTTCCTGTTCTTCTGTAAATGTAAAATCAATCATTTCTATGCCTCCTTTGCTATAAATATTAGGGTTTCTCGTTGAGTAAACAACTTTCCAAATCTGTAAATGATTCAGCGATCATTGGAGATCAGAAATCCTGTCCGCCAATGCTGTTATTTCGGGTGCCCTCTACATATGTATGTTGAAGGGACCGACCTGTCGATATTAATCCTGCCAAAAAAAATATCGCTACATGAGCCGTCCTCAAGGGACAAGTTAGGGTTTTAGATTCTCAAGATAATCAATTAGCGAATTGACGGTTTTTTCCAGGCTGTCGTCCGATTTTTCGACACTATAGTTCACGGAAGCCCCCAGTATGCCGGTAAACAGTATTTCTGTGACGGCTTCGGGATTGACATCGCTACGCAGTTTGCCGGTGGCTTTGCCTGCTTCCAAATGTCGTTGTATGAACCCTTTGAAGCCAACCCAGCCTTTGTTGATGTCATTGGCAAGATGGGGACGTTGATCGATAAGCTCAACCATGAGGGTGATAAAAACACAGCCTCCCGGAAAATTTTCCGAATCTTTCAGATACCGCTTGTAAAAGTTATTTAAAAGCTGCTTGATCTTATCCACCGGGTCTTCGATTTGATCCAGCCCAGCCAGGTTACGATCCCGCCAGATACTCCGGGCCTTATCCATCACATGAAAAAAAAGGGCTTCCTTACTTTCAAAATGGTTGTAGAATCCGCCTTTCGACGTTCCCACGGCTTCAAGAATGTCGGTAATCGATGTGGAAAGAAAGCCTTTTGTGGAAAACTGGCGCAGGGTTTCGTGGATGATTTTCTCTTTCAATGTCATGGTTTTATTGCCTTATTGTTGAACACGGAGTACATGAAGACAGACCGGTCGGTCTGGTTTGTTGAATTTTCTACATCCCTTTAAAAATAATGTCAACATGTTATTTCTTTACCAGGACTGTCTGCCAACGATATTATTCGCGGATGGCTTCATGCGCTTCGTCTTGAATCTGCGACAACCTCGAAAATCGCTCAAGTTAGGTATATTTGAATCAAGGCGCGAAGGCTAAAACCAGGATGCTTCAAATTCGTCAGTAGATATGCCAAAATCATACACATGGGGATTACTTTATGATCATAGACAGAAAGAATTCTGGGATCTTTTGGATCCATCTTCTCATCACATCTATAACACTGAATGGCACATGACAGTTTTTCGGTCCAGTAGTCCTGCATGATCAGCTACTCCTTGTATCCATTTAATAATATCAAAATATTACTTTTATAACCGATTTGATCTCAGCTTATCCGCGTTAGGGTATTAAGTATTAAATTATTGACACGTTTATCAAATTTTTATATCTTGCACTCAAAAAGTAGATACCCATGGCCTACGCTCGTGGTCTTCTGCTAAGATTTGATAAAGGAACATTAGTGCATT
>CAXMTB010000193.1:0-5764 GCA_964195835.1 uncultured Nitrospinaceae bacterium
AAAAGTCCTCCCTCAATAGATTTTGTGTGCGGCAAACCAAGATTAGAACCAAATTCCATCATCAAATCAGTTAGCCTGAGCCTCTTGCAAAATAACGTTCTGTGTCATTCCGAACGTAGTGAGGAATCTTATATCGCAATGTATTTATTAAGATTTCTCCCTTTGGTCGAAATGACAAAGTTCCTATTTTGCTCGTTTTGCAAGAGGCTCATATATTAAGGAATTAGCTTGGTCCGACCCCAGCAGACCATAATATGTACCAGGATAATGTATGCGAGGTTTGCGGGCCATGTTTCCAACCCTATCAGAAAATACTTAAATGTTAAGCCTGACCTCGTTCATATACTCCTGACCGCTGATCGTTAAGCTATATTTTCTTGATTTTAATTGACACCCGAGTAGTTACTGGTTACATTAATTTATGATTAAAAGATTTAAACATAAAGGACTTAAGGAATTATTTGAAACTGGAAGCAAAAAAGGAATACAAGCAAATCACGTCAATCGACTGAGGCTCATTTTAATTAGACTGCATTCAAGCCAAGCACCTGAGGATATGAATCTTCCCGGATTTAAACTTCATCTCCTCACAGGGAAACTGAAAGACAATTATGCTGTAACCGTCTCAGGCAATTGGCGAGTAATTTTTAAATTCGAAGGTAACGATGCTGTTGGCGTTGATTATATCGATTACCACTAATAAAGGAGAGAATACAATGTTGATGCATAACCCCCCTCACCCAGGAGAACTAATCAGGGACATTTGCCTTGAGCCACTTGATCTAAATGTCACTGAAGCAGCCAAAGGATTAGGCGTTACAAGGAAAACCCTTTCAAGTTTATTAAATGGGCACTCTAATGTATCTCCTATGATGGCAATCCGTCTTTCAAAAGCATTTGGAGGTTCACCTGAAAGTTGGCTCACTCACCAGCTCTATTTTGATTTATGGCAAGCCCAAAAAAAATCCCTGAAGCTTGAGGTCAAAGACTTTAGAAATGCCGCTTAATGATTTAATAAAAAACCATTTCCCCTTGAACCATTGACTGTTTCTATATCGCTGGTTCTCACAACTAAAAACTAAAAATTTAAAACTCAGAATTATCTTTTGCCCTCAATGCTCTACTCCCCCAGGCCGTCAGACTTGGTCCGACCAAAGCTGTTACCAGTCACCACACACTTCCCATTTGACAATACGCATTTTATTATGTATAAATATGTGTATAAATATGTGTATAAATTATACTTATAGGAGGGCTCAATGGCAACTGAAACTATTCGATTAAATATTACCCTACCTTCATCTCTGGCAAAAGAACTCAAGCGCATAAGCGCCCCGCGTAAACAGAGTCAATTTGTAGCGGAAGCTGTAGAGCAAAGAATTAAACAACTAAAGAAAAAACAAATGGAAAAGGTCCTGGCCGAAGGCTATAAGGCCGCCAGCAAAGAAGGGCTCGAAATAACAAAGGAATTTGAATCTGTCGATTTCGAGGGTTGGGATGAACATCAGTAGAGGAGACATATATCTTGCTGCGCTTGATCCTGTTGTGGGCCGTGAGATTGCAAAAACCCGCCCGGTTATTGTTGTATCCAACAATATAAATAACATGTATGCCGGTACAGTTACAGTGCTACCCATCACATCAAAAAAACTAAAAAAAACATATCCTTTTGAATTACTCTTGCCCAAGGGAACCGGGAATTTGCCACAAGATTCAAAAGCAAAAGCCGATCAAATTCGAACACTTGATAAAACAAGGTTGGTTAAACACATCGGCAAATTGAAAAAAGAACACCTGGATCTTCTCAATAAAGCAATTAAGATTCACCTGGCATTATAATTTGAATGGAAAATCTATTCCTGGACAAGAGCCTTTTGAGGGGTGACCTCTTTTCCCTTTTGAAAAAGAAATTGTTATTCTGGTAATTGCAGTAGGCAAAAGAGACAAAAGCCAAGTCTATAAAAAGGCCGCTTAAAGAAAAAAGTCTAACCTTTAGCATAGTCCGACCCCTATTCTTTCGAATGCTCTTTCAGTCATCAGGTTGTTTGTTGGTCAACGAACCGGACCAACGATTTACACGTTACCTGATAAATATCAAGCTTGACCCAGTACTCCTATCAGAAAATACTTAGATGTCAAGCCTGACCCCGGCCCCAACGCGTACCTTAAACATTCCCCTTGACATAACTCCAAAAAAATCGTACATTTTTGGAGTTATGTTCACGAGACAAATTTATCCAAGTAAAACAAAGAGTTGGTTCCTTTTTGGTCCGAGACAGACAGGCAAGAGTACTTATGTTAAAGGGTTACTCTCCACCTCAGATCTCTATATCGATCTGTTACCTCAAAGGAATTTTCTTAACTACGTAAAAAATCCCGGTAGAATCAGAGAAGAAATTCTCGCTCATCAGAAATTACATGATACTTTTGTCTGTGTTATTGATGAGATTCAAAAAATTCCGTCGTTACTGGATGAAGTTCATGCACTGATCGAATCAACGGATATTACGTTTATTCTTACCGGCTCGAGTGCCCGTAAGCTTCGTCGAGGTGGAGCTAATTTGTTAGCTGGACGAGCCTATAATTACCATTTGTTCCCTTTAACATTTCAGGAATTAGGCACTCATTTTAACCTTGAGAAGGCTTTAATTATTGGAACCCTGCCGACTCTCTGGATTGACAGCCATGAAGACCCTCGTGAGTTCCTGAAAGCATATACCGAAACGTATCTCAAAGAAGAGGTAGCTGCTGAAGGATTAGTCCGAAATATTGGACCATTTAGTAACTTTCTTGATATAGCCGCTGCTAATGACGGAGAGATAGTAAATTTCAGCAATATGGCGCGTGAGTGTGCAGTATCTGTGAAAACCGCACAGCAATATTATCAGATCCTTGAGGATACCTTTTTGGCTTTTAAACTCCCAGCCTGGAAAAAAAGTACACGGAAAAGGCTGGTTTCCCATCCCCGTTATTATTTTTTCGACCCGGGTGTTACCAATGTATTAGCCCACACCTTAACAGAACAGTTAAATACCAGAATACGAGGCCGTCGTTTCGAACAATTTGTCATTGGGCAAATACTTGCTGCAATTGAATATAAAAGATTAGATATGAATCTTTATTATTGGCGCACTAATCATGGATCTGAAGTGGATCTTCTTCTTTGCCGGGGGAATACAATTTTAGCAGCTATTGAGATAAAATCATCCCCACATATCGCTTTAGAAATGTTTTCCGGAATGATGAGTTTCCAGAAAGAACATCCAGACACTCCAGTATTTGCTTTGGGGCATGAACAAACCAGACGTCTATTGGGCAACAATATTACGTTATTGAATTGGGATAATTTTATCGCCGAAACACTTGAGAGCCTTTAATACCCATCACTCCAGTATAAATAATCATCACCAACCTGTAACAATTTTTCAAATTATGTGATGCCTTCAATGCTCTATTCCTTCACGACGTATTACTTTAACAAAGGTCAAAAAAAGAATTTTTATATCCAGTAAAAATGAGCGATTCTTCAAGTAATACTCATCAAAGTCAACTTTAACAGGAATGGGCAGTTCGTCCCTGCCATTTATCTGCGCCCAACCGGTCAAACCAGGCACGAGTGTGTCTATTCCTTTTTCTGTTCGTAAAGCCACGAGATCATCCTGGTTAAAAAGAGCTGGCCGTGGCCCGACAAAACTCATATCACCCTTGATTATATTGAAAAGTTGGGGCAACTCGTCAAGACTTGTTTTTCTTAGAAACTGTCCGACAGGAGTCAGATACTGCTCAGGATTTTTCATTAAATGCGTAGCAACAGGCGGGGTATCAGAATATCAAGCCCGACCCTTATCCTTATCCACTTACCCATAACGGACTTGCAAAGATCAGTTACTTCTTGTATATTATAAAATGACTACAATAATGGTGGACAATAATGGGTACAATATCAATACGCATACAGGACGATCTGCTAAAAAAGGTGGATGAACAGGCCAAGACATTGCACATTCCCAAGGCTGAATATATACGTCGAGCGGTCATTGAGATGAATAAAAAGGTGGCCCGGGAACAGCAGATAAAACGAATTATGAATGCTTCCAAACGCGTCCGCGAAGAGAGCATGAAGGTTAATGCCGAATTTGATGTTATAGAGGACGCCCCTGATGTATAATCGCGGCGAAATATGGCTTGCAGATCTCAATCCTGGCAAAGGTACGGAACCGGGGAAAATTCGACCCGTTCTCATTATACAATGCCAGGCTCTGCTTGATGCGGCACACCCTTCAACACTGATTATTCCCCTGACGACGAATCTGATCGACGATGCGGACCCCCTTCGCTGCCGAATACCAGCTGCTGAAAAACTAAAAAAAGATTCCGACCTTCTGGTTGATCAATTGCGTGCCAT
The DNA here is from genome assembly GCA_964195835.1 of uncultured Nitrospinaceae bacterium. Lineage (GTDB taxonomy): Bacteria > Desulfobacterota > Desulfobacteria > Desulfobacterales > UBA11574 > UBA11574. Next base: position 4,406 of record CAXMTB010000193.1, read on the forward strand.
CGATAATAAGCGATTGATTAAAGGCCCTCTGCTAAAATGTTCCCCGCGTCTTATGTCTCGAATAGATCAATGTGTCAGCGAGGTCTTAGACTTACCCCTTTAAGACTTAACAAGAGCCAAGAGAAGACCCCCGCCCTAAAGGACTATTTATTCATCAGAATGTTAATATGTCCAGCCTGACCCCCGACAATAATGCAATTTTTGCTCTCAAAAATCGACGTATAGGCAGTTATTAACGGTGTATTTCGAGGTGTTCTGTTTGAAATTCGAATAGTTAGCTTGGTCCGACCCCGTAGCCAGGAGATTGCTGCGCCAGTAGCCAATAAAGTCAAACGGAGATTTGCCCTCTTGGTATTACGGATTACTGACAAGCTTTATTTCCAAATGACATCCCAATGCTTGAGCATATTTTTTTAGAGTAGCGATTGATGGTGAGTGCTTACCGCTGCTTAACGACGATTCAAGTCGTGTTACGGCAGGAGCTTTAGTACCCATTTTGTCAGCTATCTCCGCTTGGCTTAATCCTGCCTTTTGGCGTGCATGAAGAAACTCACGAAGTAATGCAAACTCCGGTTCGAGAAAATCATATTCTGCTTTTACCTTCTCTCTTTTTAATGCTTTTTCTTTAAGTTCAATATGAGTCATTTTGCTTCACCTCACTCATTCTGATTTTTGCTGTCTTTATCTCTTTCTTTGGTATTTTTTGAGATTTTTTAATAAAAGAGTGGAGCATGATTATTTTTCTGCCGACTTTCGTACAAAAGAAAACTCTTACTATTCCTTCTTTGCCTTTAACACGTAACTCAAAAAGTCCTCCCTCAATAGATTTTGTGTGCGGCAAACCAAGATTAGAACCAAATTCCATCATCAAATCAGTTAGCCTTAAATATCTTGCCAAAAGACCATCGGGAAGTCTGAGTATCTCCTTTTCAAGTTTTAGGTTATAATACTTGATTTGCCATTTCATGATAAAACAATAACAAATTTGTTACTTTTAGACAAGAAAAACATGTGATATTTTTTTCGCGTAGCGAAGACTATATTTTGTCTGCCCGTCAATCGTCGGCAGCTTTGTATGCCGACAACTCGGCAGACAAAATGTCTGTGTCCGTCCGTGTGGGTCCGTGGCAAAAAAATAGATATCATCAAAAGAAATCTTGAGATCATTGGTGAAGCTGTAAAAATATTCCAGCCCACCGAAAAAACAAAGTAAAGTCAAACGGAGATTTGACCCCTTGGTACATACACTGATGCTATAACGCTCTTTTGGGGGCAAAAAAGTGAGTTATAGGCTCTAAAAACAGTCTTTTTAGAACAATATACTCTTATATATTAAGGAATTAGCTTGGTCCGACCCCG
>CAXMTB010000194.1:0-5718 GCA_964195835.1 uncultured Nitrospinaceae bacterium
ATCTTGACGATGTCACACTCGGGGGATCGGCTATCTTTACTTGTTGGAGATATCCATTAAAGGAAGGTCAACAACAATATAAAGACTCGCGGTTTTCCATCACCCGATTTCTCGGGTTTTGGATTTTTCATGGACACAAAGGTACACTTATACCCCCATTTTTCCTTGCAAAATTCGTGCAAATCCATGGACTTATTTTAATGCTATATAATTTCAAGTGGTTAGCCCATTCCATGCCGTCAAGTTGCCTTGTGATAGAGCATCGGTTTTGTAAAAAATCCCGACGCCCATCAGGCAAAAATGGTGAATAGATGAGTTATACCAATTAGTTAAGCACGTTTATTAAGTTGTAAAGAATCCCGACGATTTTACAGAAATATCGGAGTAACGGAAGGAAGGAAGATTGCAGAGTACCAGAATAAATTCAAGCTAAAATTCTCCGCTTTTTTAAGGCAACACTCTCTCTATCTTCAACTTAAGGGGTGTCATTGTGCCGTCAAAAGAGCTAACCCGAATATCTTGTGAACAACGTTCTTGACGACGAGATTTCGCTAAACTCAACTTACCTATGTAAACCGACAACAGTTAAAAACATCCAGAATTGAAAAGCAGAGCCGCATATTGTATGAATGATTTTTACCAAAAAACGATGTAATTATGATATAATATGTCAAGGGCAAACAAGGACGGAGAAAAATATGACGCAGAACCAAGGATTCAAAGCAAGACTCGAAGAAATCAATCGACTGGCTGATGCCATTGAACGTCAACGATCAAACCTTCAGGAAACCGCGGCAATGGATGCCGGTTTCCCCGTGAAAATCACCGGCATCGAGGTGGATCTGGCGGTGGACTATCTGCGAACCCTGGAAGAAGAAATCCCCTATGTCGAAAACGGCAAACCTTACGGCACGGTGGCCACCATATTTGCATACGACGCCCCGGTGGTGGTGCTGGGCAAACTGGGCGGATCAGCCTTGTTGACGGGCAACCGCCTTCGGTTCGGCGTCTCATCCCAGACACCTCGAACGGCTGCGATTTTGGCTGAAATTTGCGAACCCTTTAAAACCATCGACCCCAAGATCGGTCTGGACAACCGTGAATTCGGCAAACGTTGTGTTGAGGACAACGATGTCCGGGTCCTCTTTATTTCAGGAGCTTCAGCCGTAGGAGAAACCTACAGAAAGCAGCATCGATCTTTTGACAAACTCTTTTTTGCAGGCCCCGGCGGCATGCCGGCAGCCATTGTGTTCGAAGATGCCGATGTCCAGGCGGCAAGCTATTTTATTGCCCGACGGGCATTTATCAACGCCGGCCAATACTGCACTACCCTGAAAAAAGTTTATATTCATCGCAGCATTTACGAAACCGTTCGTAAAAATATACTGGATACGGTTCAAGACATGAAAGTGGGAGATCCTTTTGATCCGGATATTGAAATCGGACCGATCCTGGTGGAACGCACCCGAAAAATCGTTGAAAATGCCCTTGAAAAATGCCAGCCGGCAAAACTGATCGCAGGATCCATCAACGAACATATGATTTATCCGCATATCCTTGAAACCCAAAACACCTATATTCCGGACCTCGAACTTTTCGGCCCGCTTCTGGTTTTAAAACCGTTCGATGATTCTTATGACGCGGTCTCGGAACTGGTTGAGACCCGCTATGGCTTTCTGCTGGCCTTTTTCGGCTCACCCACGGAACCGATCAAAGCGCTCTTTCATTCGACTTTCGGCATGGTGCATGACAATCCGGATTTTACGTTCACGCCGCTGAGGCTGCCCTTTGGGGGAAAAAATGGAAGCGGCTGGATTCTGGAACGCAAAGGAGATGAGTATATTGAACGGGATGGGGCGTTTCTTTACAGCAAGGAGCTGGTTTCCTTCGATTGATAGTGACACCCCTAAAAAAATTCACCACAGAGGCACAGAGGCCACAGAGAAAAACATTTCTTTTATCCAATCGGGAGGTGCCGATTGGATAAAAACTCTATCCGCCTCGCGGAAAAGACAGAAGACATCAATTCTTTGATTGCGAGGTCCGATACGGACATTTTATTACCCGAAGGGTTGTGTCATTTTGCTTTTCGGCGTCCCTGCCCTGTGGAATGCGAAGCCTATTCCTCTGGGGTCAGCGAAAAGCAAAAAAGAAAAAACAAAGACTCTGCGTCCTCTGTGACTCGAATGAGTGAAGCGAATGGGCGGTGAATATAGGCTCAAATACCCTAAAGATTCTCATTAATTTTCATGCAAGATTCAGTAAATATCTGGATTTGAGCTTCATAATCCTTTTCAAAGACTTCATTCCCTTGTCTTTCATCGTTTGAGATCGCCTTTGAATATCCAGTATTTCCTTAAACGCATTTTCAATGTTGGGTCCTGCATGGCAGATCAGGGTCATGTCAATGTCCGCTGATAGAATCTGTTGGATGGCGGTTTTGAGATCATAATGCTTTTCAATGGCGCCCATGTCCAAATCGTCTGTCATGACAACGCCGTCATACCCCATTTTTTTTCGCAGAAGATCATCGACAATGATCTTGGACAGGCTTGCGGGCCAATCCGGGTCGATCCCTGTATATCGAATATGCGACAGCATGATCCCTGCCACGTCATGGGAGATGGCGGTCTTAAAGGGAAAAAGGTCGAACCCTAGCATAGCATCCACATCGATATCCAGATCCGGCAATTCAAAATGAGAATCAAGCACGGTTCGGCCGATGCCCGGAAAATGCTTGGCCACTGCCATAATATTTTCAGCCTGAAGATGTTCGATCACCACCCTTCCCTGCTCAGACACCCAACCCGGATCAGGGCCGAATGCCCTATCAGCCATGACACTGTTAATGCCTTCAGGCGCAACATCCAGCACCGGCGCCATATTCATGTTGATTCCCACTTCCAAAAGTTCCTTTGCCGTTGTTCTGGCAAAAAAGACGGCATCTTCAGGCCCTTTCATCTTTGAATTGCCCGGGAACTGTGTAAACGGTTCTTTGAGCCGGGCCACCTGGCCACCCTCCTGGTCGATGGCGATCAAGAGCGGCGGCTGACCACAGGACCGGGCATACGATTGCATGGAAAAGCAGAGATCTTTGATCTGGCCCGGGTCGATGAGGTTTATGGAAAAGAGGATGATGCCGCCCACCTTCAACGTGTCGATAAGAAATTCGAGTTCAGCATTCAGCTCGGTGCCCTCAAATCCCACCATCAAACGCTGCCCGGCCAATTGCTTGTCTGAAAAATCTGTAACGTCCATTTTTTTATCTCATTCTTATTTTTCTGTTGAAAATATTCTTTTATATCACCGCCCGCTTTATCCGCCTCTGGCAGATTCGCTCGAGTCGCAGAGGACGCAGAGTTGAATGTTTTTTTTCCATTGCCGCTGAGACGCCGGCAATGGAAAAGCACTAAGCAGCTTATGCTGCAAAAAAGCAACGAAACTTCCTGATTTAATACCTGGATTTTGCACGAGTTGGAGGCTTTCATATGTAAGGCACTTAAGGGCGAAGCCATAGTCTGCTATTGCGAGCCCTTAATAACGAAGCAGATGAAAGCCTCCAGCTCGCCCTTTGGGTGAAAATTGATGAGAAAAAAAAACCATCATCCGACATACCATTCCGGTAAAATGAGCGATGATATGATTTTGCTTAAACCCTCCTCAATCGAATAACTTAAAGATTCTCATTAATTTTCATGCAAAATTCAGGTAAAGACCATCCCAGCCCATCCCTTTTCAACAGAACTCCAGGTGCATTGAAAGCCGTTTTTCGTAAAAATGTTCAAGAGATCCTCAACTTCATCGCTTTTAATCCCCGACACCACCACCACGCCTTTTTTTTGCGTGATCCCGGCCATATGAGGACAAAGCCGCTTTAGAGTGGGATACCGAAGGTTGGCCGTGATCAAAGAATAGGTTTCTTTGATGTCTTCGACCCTGGTGTCCAGGATGTTGATTCGATGTTCAAGGCCGTTTAGTTTAATGTTTTTTTGTGCCTCATCTCTTGAACAGGGATCGATATCGATGCCAACAGCATGCGTTATCCCCATCAATACGGCGGCAATGGCCAGAACGCCGGACCCGGTGCCGATATCCAGGGCACGGCTATCATCAACATTGATATCACCATGTTTGTTGATCAGTGCCGCTTCTATCCCCTGAATTGCCAATCGCGTTGTGGGGTGATCCCCGAATCCGAATGAAGCGCCTTTTAAAATATCAATAACGATGTCACAAGACGCAGGTTCGTAAGCCATGCCCGGCGGTTTCAGAACCACCCGATTTGAAACACGTATTGGCTTCTCATAGGATTTTTCGAGAAAAGAACAGCCGAATTGGTAGGTGTATTTGAGCTCCCGGCTTAAAATTAGATCGCTGATGGCGGTTTTTATGGCTTTTTCATCCACAAAATTTTTTCCGGAAAACCGCTTTTTGAGTTCACCGGGGGTTAGCCTGCAACTCGATTCCTCGACCATGGCCAGCACTTTTCGACGTATGGTCCCATTGTCTTTATTTGGCTTTTGGGTGGTTTTGACAGGTACGGTCATCGGCCCTTGTTTTTTCGGCCCAACTGGTATTTTCGAACGGCCCGGTTATGGTCTTTGAAATTCGTTGAGAACTGGTGCGTCCGATCTTTTCTGGAAACAAAATAGAGAAATTTTGTGTCTGCCGGATAAAGAGTGGCCTCAATGGCCCTGACGCCGGTATTTGAAATCGGCCCGGGCGGAAGTCCCTTTATGGTATACGTGTTGTAAGGTGTTGGATGGGCCAGATCTTTTCGGGTGATATTGCCGTTATAGTCCTCTATGCCGTAAATGACCGTTGGATCGCTCTCCAAGCGCATGTTTCGTTTTAACCGATTATGGAAAACAGAGGCAATAATGGGACGTTCATCGGCAACAGCGGTCTCCTTTTCGATGATCGATGCCAGCGTAATCACCTGGTGTATCGTCAACCCAAGGGTTTTGGTATGGTCTTCCCACTCCGGCTTGAAGACCGACCGGAATCGCTTGATCATCGTGAATATAATGTTTTCAGGTGTAACGCCCCTTGGGAAATGATACGTGTCCGGAAAAAGGTATCCTTCAAAGGTTTGGGCATCAATCCCTTTTGCATGCACAAGATCAGGATCGGTTGCGGCCTTTAAAAAATCGGCTTCAGAAGCGAGTCCTGCGGTTTCAACAGCCCGGGCTATCTGTATCAGGTTATACCCTTCAGGGATGGTCAGCCGGTGAAGGCGAACCTTTCCATCCACCATGGTCTCGAGTATTTTTTTCGGCGTCATGGCAGAGGACAGCAGATATTCTCCGGCTTTGATGCGTTTGTCATACCCTTTAATGCGGGCAAACAGTCTGAATTTAACCGGATGAAGGATCATTCCTTTTTGATAAAGCAAAGCGGAAAGCGCCTTGAATCCCAGGCCGGATGGAACGTCAACCGCCTGCTCGACAGGTGCCGTATTGGGTAGTTTTTTGGCGTAGGAAACAATATTCAGATAAACGCCGGCCACACCAATGGAAAGAAAAATCAGTATGAGTAAAATGGCAATGCCCAGTTTCTTCAAATTAAACATGTTCCTTATATGGAAATATATTGATATCTCAATTGAGATAATTTTATTCCAAATTAGCATGAATTGTCAAAGAACTAATGGTGACGGCTTCGTAAAAAGTCCAATTTCTGCGTTGCGCTTCATTTCGTGTTCACTGCGGCGTACAT
>CAXMTB010000195.1:0-5709 GCA_964195835.1 uncultured Nitrospinaceae bacterium
AAAAAAACAAACCTGATTTATTAGGATTAACCGTACTCCAGTTTGATTCAGAGGAAAACATTTTAATGATAAGCAGAAACCTCCCGTCAAAAACAAAAATAATTGCAGGAGGACCGGTTTTTACGGCAGATCGTGGATTTGCCCGGCGGACAGGTATCGATTTCGCAGCAAAGAATGTCGCCTATTTTATCCGGTTTCTGCTTCAGTTTGAAAGCGGAGTAACTTATATTGAAAAGACATCATAACTGTTCATTGATCATTACTCCTTTATTCCAAAGCAAATAAGCAATTAAACCACGTTGGCGTTTTTCCATACCATGCGATGGTTTTGCCCGAACAAATTTATCAAGATCAATTTTAACGATTTTACCAAAAGATGATAATGGGTGGCACCATTTTCTATGCTTTAACCCCAATTATGCGAAAACGCTCCATTGATCTGTGGTTTGACCCTCATTCCATCAGAAATTGAGAAAACACACCCTGATATTGTTATTATGGATTTGGATCTTTATGCAAAGATTGACGGGATTGAAACTTCGAGAAAGATAAGGTCTAAGTTTGATGTTCCTGTTTGGTATGTTTGAATTATGACTCAAAGAATATGATATCACAACTTCTGGACCGACTTCAAAAAGACAGATACATTGCAGAAAGCACAAGGTTGGTTCAGGTTGTGATATGGTATGAATATCTGGTAAAATTCAGCCCTTTGATATTTGCTGATCATTGCAGGTATCGCAGATTTATAGCTGGATCTTTAATCCCCAGATGTAGTGGTGTTCAAAAAAATAAAAGTGTGGGATTGAATCGATTGTCCATATTTTTTTATGCATTAACTTGATTTAACAATGATATCCGCATGGTTACGTTCGCAAGAGTTAAACATATTTCTGGTTTGTTGAATTTTCGGGGTCGGCCTGAGTTTGCAGATAGGATAATCATACTGGAATGTCGGTATATTCAAGGATACCTTTGCGATGTTTACTTGAAGATATGCTTCAGGGGTGAGAAACGTTCTCTTCATTGCTTTTTTCATTCAAATGCAAGTAAAAAGATTCTCAAACACCTGGACCTGTGGGATGTGAAGCGAAAGCCGCGCCCATCGATATGTTTCCCTCATACGACGAGCAGTCGGGGCCCAGCACGGATGATTACATCAGGCTTTCGGATTACCCTGCCGAAGCCTACTTTTAATAAAAATCTTAAGCTGGAAGACAGACCTCCCATATCCAAAACCCGCTATTTTCAGCCGATTTGGAGCTAAGTGCCGTTTTGACAATACGATCTTTATTTGGTATTCTAATTTCGACTGTCTGAAGCCGGCTGGGACTTGTTGTCGCATCAGATGCAGCGCAATATGTTGTTACTCATCCCCAGCCGTCACACAACTTTAACAACCTCAGTTTTTTTGCTTTAAAAAGGGAATTCTTATCTTTTTTATGGAGGAAATAAGAATGGATTTTGAGTGCATCATTTATGAAAAAGAGGAAGGAATTGCGACCATCAAACTGAATAGGCCTAAAGTTCTGAACGCTATGAATAAGCAGTTATGGCTCGACTTTCAAGTAGCACTAGAAGATGTCAAGAATGACCTGGAAATAAAAGTTTTAATTATTACAGGGGAGGGGCGGGCATTTTCTACCGGAGCTGATTTAAAGGAATCAAAAGATAGGGATTTAGAGGAATATCGCGAATACCTTGTAGAGCTGCAGGAAACATCGAGAAAAATCATCCGGTTTGAAAAGCCAACAATCGCCGCGATTAACGGTTATGCGTTAGGCTCAGGATATGAGTTAGCCCTTGCATGTGATATTCGGATCTGTGCAGAGGAAGCACAGATCGGATCCCCGGAAGCCAAAGTGACATCCTCCGTTACAGGTGGAGCCATGAGATTGATCCAGGACCTGATCGGTCCTGGTAAAAGTAAAGAACTTCTTTTTACAGCAGAATATATCGATGGGAAAGAGGCCGAGAGGATAGGGCTTGTTAACAAAGCCGTTCCCCATAACCGACTTATGGACGCAGCCAAAGGAATGGCAAAGAAGATTGCCAGTAATTCAGCTTTCTCTTTAAAAATGATTAAAAAGGGTCTACATATGGCACAGGGGGAGGCAAGTCTCGAGGCCTTAATGGACTTTGAGATTGAGGCATGCTTGGCCTGTGTTTCTACAAAAGAGAGGCAGGAATCTTTAAAGGATTTCGAGGAAAGAAAGAGAAAGCCTTGATCCTGGTTACTCAATTATTGTTTCTTTTTTTAATTTGTAATTTCTGCAAAAGCAGATATCCGTTTCCAGTATTCAGGAGGGAGTACAATGTCTATTGAGAATATCTTGAACGCTGAATCTGTTGCCATCGTTGGGGCAACAAAGAGTGAAACCAAGAGAGGCTTCCAGGCCATTAAAACGCTTCTGGATGAAAAATTTGAGGGGAAAATATATCCGGTTAACCCTAAAGAAAAAAGTATATTAGGCCTTAAGTGTTATAAGAAGGTAACTGATATCCAGGATCCGGTTGACATCGTATTGATTACTACTCCCGCCAAGACTATTCCTGCCATTTTAGAAGATTGTGGTAAAAAGGGTGTTCATGGAGCTGTTATTATTGCTGCCGGATTCGGAGAACTCGGAGATGAAGGAAGAAAAAAAGAAGAAGAAATGGTGGAAGTGGCAAGAAAAAATAAAATCCGGTTAATAGGTCCAAACACATCCGGCATAATAAACATGAAAAACAATTTGAATCTTGTTGGCTTGCATGATGTACCCAAAGGGGATATTGCCCTTTTAACCCAGAGCGGCAACATGGCTCTGACATTGATAACAGAAGCGAATGTCAAAAGCCGGAAAGGAATTTCATATTACATAGGCGTGGGAAACGAGGCGGACATCAAATTTCACGAATATCTCGAGTTTTTCCAACAAGACCCTGATACAAAAGCCATATTAATGTATGTGGAGGGGATGAGAGATGGTCGCAAATTCCTACAACAGGCGTATAAGACCACTCTCGAAAAACCGATCATCCTTCTCAAAAGTGGCCGTTCATCCATTGGCAAAAGATCAGCGGGTTCACATACCGGTGCGCTGGCTGGTATGTCGGAAGTGGCTAAGGGAGCCTTTGAACGTGTAGGAATTATTGTGATTGAGAATTCGGATGAACTTTTTCCTGCTGCAGAGACCCTTTCAAGCCTTCCACCTATTAAAAACAACAATGTTGCCATTCTTGCCGACGGAGGAGGCCATGCCACCATTGCTGCTGACCTTTTAACCGATTTAAGGATAAATATCCCTGTGTTGAGCGAAAAGACTCAAGCCAAATTGAAAAAGATTCTGCCCTTTACAGCATCAGTGCCAAATCCAGTAGATGTGGCTGGAGGCACGGATTCTAACCCGGCCGTTTTTGCCGACTGTGCTGAAATAATCATGAAAGATACTAACATAGGTGGGCTTTTGATCGTGGGTCTTTTTGGCGGCTATGGAATACGTTTTGCGGAAAGTCTTGCATTAGTGGAAGAAGATGCGTCTCATATGATGGGAAAAATGGTGAAAAAATACAATAAACCAATTATTCTCCACAGCCTTTATAGCGCCAAGAAACCCCATTCCCTTGACCTTTTGCGATATTATAACATTCCAGTTTACGACTCTCTGGATGTGGCATGCAAATGCATTAGCCTGTTGGCAGAGCATGGAGATTATTTGGGAAGGTATCATACAAAAGCAAAATATATCATGAATTGGGGCGCCAAAACAAAGTCCAAAGGAGAGGAAATAATAAACAGGGCCAAAGAAGAGAACCGCAATTTCTTGCTGGAATATGAAGCCAAGAGTCTTATACAATTACACGGTGCACCTGTCTCTCATGATTATATAGTAAAAACAGCGGATGAAGCCGTTAGTATTGCGGAAAACATTGACGGGGAGGTTGTAATGAAAATTGTATCTCCGGATATTCTTCATAAGAGCGATGCGGGAGGGGTTAAACTCAAACTAAGGACAGAAGACGAAGTTCGCAAAGCCTTTGACGAGATTGTCGATAACGCAAAAAGATTCGATGAAAAAGCGGATATAAAAGGAATCCTTGTGTCACCCATGGCCAAAGAGGGTGTGGAAGTGATCATAGGGACAAAAATAGATGACCAATTTGGTCCAATTATTATGTTCGGATTGGGAGGTGTACTGGTGGAAATCTTACGGGATGTTTCTTTCCGGGTGCTTCCCCTATCGCCAGCAGCTTCCAAGAAGATGTTAAAAGAGATAAAATCCTTTCCCATTCTGGATGGTGTCAGAGGAAAGCCTCCATGTGATAAGAAAGCTCTTACGGAATTAATGTTAATCTGTTCTGAAATTGTCGAAGCATATCCTGATATACAGGAGATGGATTTAAATCCCGTTATTGTCTATGAAAGTGGCCTTAATGTTGTAGATGCTCGAATTATTCTGAAAGATTAAAGTTTCATAGATCTTTGACAAAAAATTAGAATGTACCCGAAAACGTAAAATCATGAAAATTTTAAATCGACTTTTCATGAAAACTTTTTGCAAAAAGTTTTACCAAGAATAATCCCTGAATAAGGAGTTTTAATCTATGGAATATAAGGAAATACGCTTTGAGGAAAAAGGATCTATTGCTCATTTAACATTAAATCGGCCTGACATCCGAAATGCCATAACAGGTGAAACAATCATTAATGAAATCGTGGATGTATGCCATAGAGTTCAGAAAAATAATGATATCAATGTCCTGATTGTCACCGGAGCTGGTTCAGCTTTTTCGGCCGGAGGAAACGTTAAGGACATGCATAATAAGCAAGGCATGTTCTCGGGCAATCCCGAGCAGTTACGGGAGAACTACCGCAAGGGAATCCAGCGCATCCCTTTGGCTCTTTATTATCTGGATGTTCCGACTATTGCAGCAGTCAACGGTCCCGCTATAGGGGCAGGTTGTGATTTAGCATGCATGTGCGATATACGTATTGCCAGCGAAAAAGCTCGTTTCGGGGAAACCTTTGTTTCCGTTGGTTTAATCCCCGGCGATGGCGGAGCATTTTTTCTGCCCCGTATCATAGGATTTTCCAGAGCATGTGAGCTTGCATTTACATGCAGAATAATTGATGCTCAGGAAGCCCAGCGGATTGGCCTGGTAAGCGAAGTCACCTCACCAGAAAATCTTATTCAGCGTTGCACGGAAATCGCTTTTGAAATCGCAAAACAACCTCAAAACATCCTCCGTCTGGCAAAACGTCTATTCTATCTTTCACAAGGAAGGAGTTTGGAGGAAGTACTTGAACTTTCTGCCGCCTATCAGGCCCTCTGCCATCATACCCCTGAACATGACATGGCTGTAGAGAAACTACTCTCCCAGCAGAAGCAGCAAACAAAAAAATGATTAATTGTTAGAGAACTTAAGAAGTTAAAAGCAAAACTAAACCAGCGTTTGGTTTTAAAAAAATTTATAAAGATTTACAAAGAGGTTGTTAATGTGGAAGTAGAAAATAAAATATTGGTTGTTAAAGAATTGCCTGATGGGTCTCCAGTCAGAATACCTTATTTTATAGAAGGAAGGACATATTCGAAATTTAATCAAGAAATAGATTGTCGTTTCGGAAAAATGCGGCTATTTTATATATTTTTACGATGATCGCCAGCCTGTTGATATCTTGCAAGTATCACCTGATACTGATCGCTATTTGTCAAGGTAGTTGTCGCA
>CAXMTB010000196.1:0-5681 GCA_964195835.1 uncultured Nitrospinaceae bacterium
CTTGATTTCCAAACTTCTCACTCTCTAACCTTCTCATCTTCTAATACCATCTTCGTCCATTTTCGGTTATCTGTTTTCTAATTCCTATTTCCTATTTTCTAAAATGAACATCCAACAAAGTAAATCCTCTCTAAGGATAATCAATGCCGAGTCCATAGGGCCAGAAATTTTACTAAAGAATGACTTGCCCTGTCCTTTCCGTACTATACCCTCCTAAGGCTTCAACCTGATTTTTGAACTCGGAAGAATCGATGATTTCAAGAAGAATCTGAATGTTTTCGGATTCAAAATAGATTTCGGGAATAACAAGGTCATATTGCTCTGTAACCACCGGGATAAAATCGAGGTTGAGTGCCTTGGCAGCCGCATAAATGCCGAGCGCAACATCAACCGTGCCGCTCTGCACCGCCACGGCCACCGACATGTGTGTAAATTCTTCATTTTCATACCCGTTGACGTCAGATGGATCGATACCCAGCTGTTTCAATCGGTAATCCAGAAGAATTCTGGTGCCGGAACCTGCCTGACGATTTAAAAACGTAATGTCTTTACGACGGAGGTCTTCGATATTCTTGATGGTCTTGGGATTGCCCCGTGCCAGGATGAGTCCCTGGTCTCTTAACACAAGATGTACCAGTTTCACTTTCATATCCGGGAGGTATCTTTTTACATACGATATGTTGTAAGATCCGTCTTGTGTATCGAGAAGGTGAGATCCGGCCAAATGACACCCCCCCTTTTTAATGGCCATCAGACCGCCCATGCTGCCGACGTGGCTTGAGGAAAGGGTAAGGTTTTTTCGCCCTACTCGAATCTGGTTTGCCAGAACATCCAGTGTATTGTCGTGACTCCCCACTACAACAATGGTGTTTTGAATAGAAGACAATGGACGCAGGAGTTCGGCTGTAACCGGTTCTTGAGGATTTATCCCTTCCGAATTTTGGGGTACCCGAATGATGCCGTCCGCTTCCGTTAAGGTTGTGATACAGCCTGCGCCTCTGGGCAGGGGGATTGCCACAATTTTGTCGCCCACTGCTCCCAATTTTACCCGTATAAATTCTTCCAGGCCAAGTTTTGAAGCGATTTTTCGGGTGGGTTCCACCTGAATCTTTGATCTTTCTTTTTCAGGCTGTCCCAGCATGAAGGATATCAGCGGGCCGACAAACTGTTCAAATGCAACGATGGCGGAAACCGGGTATCCTGGAATTCCAAATACCGGCTTATCCTTTATTGCACCGATTAAAACCGGCTTCCCCGGCATGATGGTAACGCCATGAACCAACACTTCGCCAAGTTCATCAACCGCATGTCTGGTATAATCCTCGGACCCGGCTGATGATCCGCCAACGGTCAAAACCATGTCGACATCACTGTTTACAGCATTCAGAATTGCTGTTTTAATCTCCATGAGATCGTCGGTGATCATCTCATGTCGAACAAAGGAACCGCCGTACGACTCGATCAGCTTACCGAGAACAAAAGAATTGGTTTCAATCACCTGGCCCGGCTGAAGGTTTTCAACGATTGTTTCACGCCAGTCAACGAGCTCGGACCCTGTTGGAATGATCAGTACTTTGGGTTGGATCTTTACCGGCACTTCAAAAATGCCGCCTGAAAGCAGGGCCCCCACACAATACGGTGTGATGACATGGTTTTGGGGGAAGAGGAGTTCGGTGGCCACAATATCTTCACCAACTTTTCGAACATGTTGCCACGGAAATGCCGGAGTTTCGATTTCGACCCGGTTTTGGTCGAGAACTTGAACATATTCTATCATGATCACCGTGTCAGTGTTCTCGGGCATGACATGGCCGGTGTTGACATAGAAAGCGTCCTTTCCGATAATCAACTCCTTTGGCCTGGTTTCAGATGCACCAAAGGTATTTGCTGCTTTTACGGCGATACCGTCCATGGCGGATAAATGAAAATTGGGTGAGGAAATCACGGCCGTTACCGGTTCTGCAAGAACCCGGCCCACCGCGTCGGGCACGGAAATCATCTCTTTGGAAATTACTCTCTCAGAAAGAAACCGCTTAAAGAGAATCTCTCTCGCTTCTTTTAAGGGTTTCATCTTTAAATAAACGTTGCGTTTATGGCTCATGTTTTCTCTGCTGAAGAGGGTTTGTTGTTAGAGTGATTTTGAAAAACTTTATCTTTTTGAAAACATTACCGTTTCAGGTATAATTAAATTTTTACTGAAAGAACTCGTGAATAAGGGATCGTAATGAAAGAACCTGACCGGGCTATTAATAAAGTTCTTTTGTTTAACAGGGTGTTTCTTCCATAATGTTAAATCACCTATGGTTCTTTCAAAACGGTCCCTAATTCACTCAGACAGCTTCCAGCTAAAAATTTAATCATACCTGAAACGTCTTTGAAATCAATTTGTTTCTAAGGATTAAATTATTAATGATTTTTAAAAATATTTTTCGACGAAAGTGCCTGGTGCTTATTCTATTTTTAAAGTCTTAACTGGTGTCCATCTATAAATGGTAGATTTCGGATCAGGGCAAGGCCGCAGTCTTTTTGCAGCCGGAGGCGTAGCAGCGCTACGTCTATGATTGCAAAAAGACGAGAACACAGGCCTGGGCCGAAGGATGCTGTTTATGGATGGACACCAACTAAAGGGGTATCACCTCCACCTTGGTGCCCTTATCCAACCCTTCTGTGTTTAACCCGATCTCAATCAAACCATCGGCTTTGACCATGGTATTGATCAGACCTGATTTGCCAAGAATGGGTTCCGCCCACAGAATGCCGTCCTTTTCAATCAACTTAACGCGAATATAGTCTGCCCGGCCCTGAGTCGATGAAATGTTTCTATTAAGTTGAGCAACAGGATTAAAATGTCTTTTATGTTCAGGGGAAAGGCCGCCAATATGTTCAATAAAAGGCCTGACGACAATTTCAAAAACCACCATGGTTGACGTCACCTGTCCCGGCAAACCCCATATGGCCTGATCGCCGGACCTGGCAAGAATCGTTGGTTTTCCGGGGCTTATGGAGATGCCGTGAACGAGGATTTCGGATGCAGGGAGGGCAGAGAGCACTTCGATGGTAAAATCACGTGTGCCCACGGAACTTCCCCCTGAAATCAAAACCATATCTGATTGGGACAGGGCCATGGTGCATTTCTCGAAGAGATCGTCAAAATCGTCTCGAACAATTCCGTATGTGATTGGAACGGCGCCGGCCTTTTCTACAAGCCCGGAAAGGGTGTACATGTTGATATCACGAATTTGTCCTAAAGTGGGCATCTCTTCAATGGATACCACTTCATCTCCCGTAGAGATGATGCCGACAACAGGCTTTTTATAAACGGTTATCGTTTTTTTACCAAAGGCAGCTAAAAGTCCGATTTCCTGGGCCCTTAGACACTTGCCGGCTGGAATCAGGGTTTGGCCTTTGTGAATATCTTCTCCCTTTTCAAGGATGTTTTGACCAGGTGCGACACTTTTGTAAACTTCTATGGTTGTTTTGTCGATGGCGTCCGTGTGTTCGATCATCACCACACTGTCGGCGCCGTTCGGCAACATGCCCCCGGTAGAGACCTCGGCAGCCTCGCCGACGCCAATGGAAAAAGCGGGGGATTCTCCCATGGGCACGGAACCTTTAATGGTAAGATATGCCGGATTTGCTTCTGAAGCACCAAATGTGGAAGAAGCACAAACTGCATACCCGTCCATAGTAGATCGCATAAAATCCGGAAGATCGACATCTGCGTCAATATCCGCAGCAAGCATCCTTCCCCTCGATTCCATAAGCAACATGTCTTCGGTTTCAAGCCTGGGAAAGTCGGATGCGTATTCCAGTACTTTATTCAGATCGGTGACTTTAAAAAATTCCTTCAATTTAAACTCGCTTTGCAGCCATTTATAAGATTGGCATCGAAATAAAATGGTTCTGTTTAGATGAAAAGATATAGTATGCTGATGGTAAATGTGTCAAGGCATCCACCAGCAATATTCACACTTAACCTTAATAAGATGCAAAGTTAAATATTAGACTTGTGATAATGACGTTTTCTACTTGAAAAAATTGGTTTTTTTCATTAAAGAACTTTGTATGGGCTATGTTTTTGACTTTAATGATGCGATTTATCACGAAGAGTGGCTTAATGATCCTAAAAACAGGTTTGCTGTCGACCTTGAAAAGCGCTTGATGCTCAATGCGCTCAAGCCTGTACACGGAGAGAGCATACTCGATATTGGTTGTGGAACCGGTACCGGTTTGCAGACCTTTCTTGACAAGGGCCTCCAGGTAACAGGTATTGATCCTTCACCTTACATGCTTGATGTTGCATCAAAAAACATTGGAAATCGCGCAGATCTCCATCGAGGTTTCGCAGAGGATCTTCCGTTTGATGACAATTCCTTCAACTATGCCTGCCTTATGACCACCCTTGAATTTGTGGAAAATCCGAAAAAGGCCCTCGAAGAAGCATGCCGGGTGGCCAAAGACAAAATATTTTTGGGTGTTCTTAACCGTTATGCGATCAAAGGGGTTCAGCGACGGATCAAAGGTGTTTTTACCCGGACCATCTATAATCAAGCCTGTTTTTTCAGCATCTGGGAACTCAAAGGTATCATTCGATCTCTATTGGGGGACGTTCCCATATCGTGGAGAACCGTCCTTCAGTTTTCAGCGTCTCCAGGGCTGATCACCAGTAAAATAGAACAATTTTCACTGATGCAAAAATGCCCGTTCGGTGCATTTATCGGTATGTCGGTCACCCCTGTTCCACGATTTAGGACCAGACCGCTGACAGTGCCCTATAAAACCAAACACACCACCAGTGAAGCGCCGGGATAAAAAGGCCCAAAGCTGAAAGCTCAAGGCGATGCTTACGAATAAAGAATCAGGAGTTCGAAAGATGGAAGCGTATCTTTACGAATCATTAAAGGATAACGAGGTCAAATGCAATCTTTGCAACCATCGCTGTAATATAAAGAACGGTCGTCGTGGGATATGCGGTATTCGGGAAAACCGTGGAGGTGTTCTGGAAACCCTGGTTTACGGAAAAGTGATTGCCCGACACATCGATCCCATTGAAAAAAAGCCGCTTTTTCATTTTTTGCCCGGGAGCCTTTCTTATTCGATTGCGACGGTAGGGTGTAATTTCAAATGCCGTTTTTGCCAGAATGCGGATATTGCTCAGATGCCGTCTGATCGCAATGGGAGGATTGTGGGTGACGCCTTTACACCAGAGGATGTTGTGGCCGCGGCATTAAAAGGAGATTGTAAAACCATTGCCTATACCTATACGGAACCCACCGTCTATTTTGAATTTGCCTATGATACGGCGAAACTGGCAACGGAAAAAGGTATTCGAAACGTCTTTGTTACCAACGGCTACATGACCGAAGAAGCACTTCAGATGATACACCCTTTCCTTGATGCAGCCAATGTCGACTTAAAGGCCTTTACCGAAGATTTTTACAAGACCACGTGCAAGGCAAAGCTGGTGCACGTGAAAGAGACCTTAAAACGGATGAAGTCCCTGGGCATTTTTGTCGAGGTGACGACGCTGATTATTCCCGGATTGAATGATGATAAAAAAGAACTCGAAAATTTGTCGGCTTTTTTGGTGGATGCGTTAGGTCCGGAAACCCCCTGGCATATCAGCCGATTTCATCCCACCTACAAGCTGATGGATCGCCTCCCGACTCCGGTTGAAACCC
>CAXMTB010000197.1:0-5665 GCA_964195835.1 uncultured Nitrospinaceae bacterium
AAATCACCAGACAATCTCAGGTGGAGGCTATTTCTGTTTTTAAATGAAAAAATCTGGAAATTAGATGCCATGAATTTGCCTAGTCACCAAAAATCTTGTCCTTATCTGAAATTTTATACCCCAAAGCTAAAATAACCTTTCGTTTTGTTTCCATTCTGCATTGCTTGCCTTGCTCTATCCGTGTAATGGTCATGGGCGATATTTTGGCCTTTCTAGAAAGCTCAGCCTTGCTAATCATAAGAGATTCTCTAACTTTTCTTAAGGAGTTTTTGCTCATTTTCTGGCCCCTGGAATAGGATTGAGATTTTTTTGCTTTTTGTATTTACAATGTAATTATTTCATTGACCTCAACATCCTCGATATCCGGCAATTCGTTTTCACGAGATGTAGCAAATAAGGCGGCTATAGCAACACACAGACAAAAAATGGCCACCATTAGTGGAATGATCAGTAATATTTTAAACATGATTGATCACCAGCCCAATCTTTTTAGTAAAAACAATTCATGTATAAATAATCATAAATACTATGTCTGTGTTCTTCTTTATAAATGCAATAATCATACAAAATCACTAAGTTATAGTAAAATAGTATGAATATGTTGAATTTTCAAGCAGTTATGCCTGTCATAGAGTAGGGACAGTTATGCTAATTAATTGAAAATTATCTGAAATTATGGAATAAATTGCAGAAAAATTATGAAAAGATTTACACACTTTCGGGATAAGACGAGAACATATTAATAGAGGAAGTGCTTAAAAATATCATAGAGTGCTTGATACCACTTCAGAGCCATACAGTGTTCAACCACACCACCAACCAACAAGTCAGCCAGTTGGATAGCAAAACTTGATTTTGAGTCTTTTTGTTCGACTGCAGACAATTTCAAAGGAAAGTTAAAGCTCGAAATATTTGTAGCTTTGAAAGATATATTTTCGGAGATCCCTATGTAAAAAGAATAAACCGCACCGGCTTTTGGCGTTAAATGCATGCGGTGGTTATATGGCCAGGATATATTGCAGCCAATAAGCAAATAAATGCAGAGACTTATTGTTATTTTGGTTTACGCCATATAATCTTGCTTATCTTTTTTACTTCACTTGTTGGTTTCTTTTCAATTTCGAAATACCCCCAATCTCTGAACCCAAGCCGAAAACTGTACCCTGAACCAAGGCCTTTACTTCTCTCGACGCTTTCAGTAAAAGTTTCAACATATTCAGGTTCAAGCCTACAATCCAAACTTGCAGTTGAATCCTGAACAATTAAACTCGAAGGTGTTGAAACGTCATAGGCAAGAGATTGCGGTTCACGACCAATAGGCGTAGCAGTGATAACTACAGTAGAGCCCGATGTAACATCATATTTTGGTTTTGCCATTTCTGGCTCTCCTTTTTAATAGAATTTATGTCTATGCCTATATAACTATTATTATTGGACTAAAGTTTTGGTCCAACGGGTACGATTTAGGTCTAATAAGATTCATAAAAGCTGAACGTTTCCTATCATAACTTCTATTTAATTTAATAAGTTATATTATATTTTTTCCAAAATTCATTGTCGCTTTAGGGAACAGGAAATGTCGTATAACACGCAAATAAATTTTTACATTTTTGTTATGAAATCTACATTATCTTTTTGGCATATCTTGCCACGACCACAGGTTCAAACGCTTCAATTTACAGTACATATATCTTATTTCTTACAAAATTGCAAAAATATCAAATCCCCCTCGAAAAGTTTGCCCTAATTTAAAAACGATATCACACGTTTTTTTTATAGACATGATACGTGTGTTTTATTGAGAATAACCGACAACAATCGAGCGTGTAAAAAACTGTGATAGCTTGCAACGAAAACAACTATCTGAATTAACTGAAATATTGACGATACGTTAATCGTATCACATTCCATTAAATATACAATTCAAAGTGAAAACCAGCGGACATCCTGAACTTTATATTACCCTCAAGCGCGGTTTATTTTTTGGCCCCAACTTTTTTACCAGATTTCTACCTTTCAATGTCCTTTGTGACCAATAACCATTAAAATACAACAAACAGTCCGATGCAACATTTTTGAAGGTTGAACAAATAGGCAAGTTGAAATAAGATGAGCCAAGATGAACTTGATTTCCGTATTACCATTGAAAAGGATAATTTATGGACAGCGAAAATTTCAAAATTCAATGTGCTAATATTACCAAGGAGTTCAATATCCAGATTCCCTGTAAGCTTGCTGAAAGAATTGAAGCCTATTCATCAGAGAACAATACAACAATTACCGGTGTGGTAATCGAAGCGCCGGATCATTTTTAAGAGGGCAAAAAAATAAATGAGCGTAATAAAGTGATAATCAATATGAGCTTATTATTTTTCAAGGGGGATTTGCTATGAAAGCTTTTACATATGACGACATTCTCTTGGTGCCATCTTACAACCACTGGGAAACCCGAAAAGTCGTTGATATTTCAATGACATGCAAAAAGGGGAAACTATCCCTTGAGCTACCATTGATGACAGCCAACATGGACACTATCACCGAGACGGACATGGTCAACTATATTGGAACGAAAGGCGGCATAGGAGTTTTACATCGCTATATGTCGATAGAAGACAATGTGCGTATGTTTAAGGATTGCAGGTGCCCGGCGTTTGTGTCTGTCGGTTGTGGGACCAAAGACCTGGAACGGGCCGAAGCTTTGCGAGACGCAGGTGCGAGTCTATTTTGTATTGATGTCGCACATGCCCATGCTAAATATGTGGGACGAACTCTCAAGAACATTCGCAAGATGCTCGGTGATGAAGCCTGCATCATGGCCGGAAATGTGGCAACTTACGCCGGTGCCGATCATCTTGCTTCCTGCGGTGCCGATATCGTCAAAGTGGGTATTGGCGGCGGTTCAGTCTGCACGACAAGGATCAAGACTGGTTTCGGAGTGCCCAATCTAACGGCGATAAAAAACTGCTCACGGGTGGATCGCTCGGTAGTGGCCGATGGTGGAATCCGGTATCCGGGAGATATTGTCAAAGCGCTGGCTTTTGGAGCGGATTTTGTCATGTTGGGGGGTATGCTGGCAGGCACCAGGCCGACCCCCCGACTCGTGATTTGTAAAAAAGACAAGAATGGAGAGGAGGTAAAGGTGAAAACCTATCGAGGAATGGCCAGCAGCGAAGTCCAAAAAGACTTCCATGGTGGCATTGCGGAATGGAAAACCTCGGAAGGCGTTTCAACTGAGGTCCCCTACCGGGAAGACGAAGATAAGATTATCACCGACATCATTGGCGGATTGCGCTCCGGGCTAACCTACGGCGGTGCAGCAACTATTGCCGAGCTGCAAAGGAAACTGGACTACATCGAGATTACATCATCGGGCCGAACAGAAAGTTTGCCTCACAGGCTTCTCTAACAAAATTTGGGCATCCATGGGGTATGTGATAATCAACATTTCGCTGCAGAATACTGACGAATGGAACCGATAGAAGGCAGATGTAAAATAAGAAATCCGAAAAACTAGAACGGGTTTTTAACTCATTCTGGGAATGAATCATGGTCTGTTCCTTTGTAATCAATGCAGGGAAATATATCAGAACCGGAAATAAAAGTCCTCTATAAATTTTTCATGAAATGTTCTGTTTAGGTATCAGGGTCCTGAGAATATCTTCTTTTCCCACAATGCCCACAAGCTTTTCCCCCTGCAACACAGGAATGGTATGAAAACCTTTATCTACCATCAGATTGGCGACCACCTCAATGTCCGTATCCAGTTGAACAAAGACCGGATTTGGTGTCATAGCTTTAGCCACGGTGAAGGCGGCGATCTTCTGAACTTGTTTTTCGATTTGTTTCATGGATGACAATGAAAACAATCCATCCATGAATGTGAAAAAAGAGGGGATCGGAAGCCTTTTCTGCTGTGCAATCAAATCACTCTGGCATAAGATTCCAACTAGTTTCCCAGCTTTGTCCACAACCGGGACTCCGTTGATACGGTTTTCTAAAAGAAGCTTTGCTGCCTGCAAGACCTCGGTCTCCGGCAAGACTGTAATTAGTTCTGTTGTCATAATATCTTTTACTTTGAGCATGGAACCCCCTTAACACAAACCAATTTCCGCAGCAGGCGGAGAGTTTTGTTATAAATCCCGTTTCATTAGCGGAATGGATAATCATCGATTAAAGCGTGTGCTGTTTGAGTGTATTAGTGTTCGGTCGAAACAGGCCGGATTCTTGTTCAGTCGGAACTGACATTCCTTGCCTGAAGGTTTAATTAGCTTTAGGCCAATTTAATTGATGATTCCATCTAATCGCAACATTAACAAAAAATACTGAATGCTGTCAAATCGGGCAAAAAATAGCCCCGAGACACTTTCTTGTATTTCTCGTACCAATAGAGGTTGTAAGGAAGGAGTCCCGAGGCTAACTTGTCTGGATATAATATTTTTTGTTTAGAATCTTACTCTTTCTTCTTCCGTCTATCTCTGCCACTTCTTCTGAACTTTAAACTTCTCCTTTCAGGGCCATTGCATGAGGATGTGCCACCCTTTCTGCGATCTCTACCTGATCGTCTATCGTTACCACTTCTTCTTTCATCCATTATTTATGACCTCGGCAATTAAGCCTCACCTAAAGTGTGGTTTACAAGGGAATGATCCAGTTGGTCCATTTGGCGAGGAGTCAATTCTTTGAATTGTATACCATAACGCCTTCCGCATGCTGCGGTTTGAGTACTAACGTGATCCAATAGAGGAGGACGCGACTCACGCTTCGCCGATAATCAGCGTCGTACTCGTCACGGTAGGCGTTTTCGCCGTAGAAAAACATCCACGAGTTTTGTGCGTAATAGACTAATCGATGGATGACGTGGGGATCCAGGAAAAACAAGAGGCACACATACGCCACTTTCCTCAATGTCAGCCTGACTTTCACGGCTTGGAAATGCTGCCGGTCTCTGACTCCGGTCAGCCGATAGTCTTCCGTCTTGTCATCGACGTTCAAAACATCAAACCAAGGTTTGCAGAGTTTAAGTGGACCCTCATCCACGAACGGATAGTGTCCTGAATACAACTTATCCATGAAGTAGGCATGGAAGTAGAATTTCCAGTCCCGTGGTCTGCGGGTCTGATGGAGACAAGAAATAAACACGCGCTTCGATTTTGAATCCTTGTTCATCAGCTTGCTGGTCAGGAAGCACATGTCCGAGTAGATCTGTTCTTGCTTCTTGATGTTCCGCCGATCCTCCATGCTGACATAGTGTTCGACCGTATCCATGAACGTGACCGCATCGAATCGGCCATCGAGCGCTTTCTGGTAATCGGGGTTGGTCAGAATGTCTTTCCAATTTGTGACGTGGACTTCCAGCCCGTATGCCCGCCGAGCGTACCAGGCCTGCTCGGGTGTGATGTTGATGCCGACGGCCTCGCAGCCAATTTCGTCCCGGCAGTACTTGAGCCAGTCGCCGTATCCACAGCCTATGTCGCAGATTACCATCCCCTTTTCTAACCCCAACTCCCGCACGATATGTTCGAATTTCGCACGCTGAGATAGGGTGCCGTCTACGAACAGATTAAAACCCAGATCGCGTCTACTCCCCGTGGTGTTGTCATACATATTGTGCATCCACTGATAATTCCGACGCATGCGCAATTGTGAATCGAACAGCACAGACGTT
>CAXMTB010000198.1:0-5630 GCA_964195835.1 uncultured Nitrospinaceae bacterium
TGCCAGTGCCACTGCCAGCCAGATCACCGCCAGCTTGGCCTTTTCAGGGCGCATGATTTCTCCTTCCAGGGCCGTGGCAAAGGTGAGGGCGCGTGGCTGAGGCTGATTTCTTAAAATATGAAATTTCTCCCAAGATCCTTGAAGTAACAGGGTGTCGCCCATTTGGAGCCGGATATGGGTTAAGTTGCTGTAAATTATTTTATTGCCGGTAAACAGCGCCACCGGATTTACGCCGTACAATTCTTTAAAATTAAGCTGGCTCATGGTTTTTCCGATCAATTCGGACCGGGGAGAAACCACCGTTTCCGCCATTCCTGCATTAATCACGGCAAGGCTCTCTCCGAAAATATCCAGGCCGTCTTTAACTTCCCATCCGTATTCTTCGGCCAGCATATGAACCATTTTTACCTGTCCGATAACGGCAATATCATCTCCCGGAGAAATCGTATTGCTGCTTTTCGGCACAAACGTTTTTTCATTTTCCGACGTAAAACTGATGGCCACCAGGGTCACCAGGAACTTGGGCCTGATGGCCAGGTTCTCTAAGGTTCTGGGACCGTCAAAATTATCGGGAATATGGATTTCAAATGTATGTTCAAGTCCCTCATAGGCTTCCATCAACAACGCCGTGACCCCTTTTTCCGCCTCGCCTTCTGCGGCCGGAAGGACAAATTTGCCGAAAATAAGAAAATAGATAATGGCACTGGCAAGAAGGCAGATGCCAATGGGGGTTTGGGTGAAAAGACCGAAGGGTTCCAGCTTTTCCCCGCCAAGAACCATTAAATCATTTAACAGAATCGTGGGGCTGGCACCCACCAGCGTGATGGTTCCGCCGATAATGGCACAAAATCCCATGGGCATCAGAATACGGGACACCGGCACCCCCATTCTTTTGCCAATCCGCTGGGCAGCCGGAAGGAATAGGGCCGCAGCGCCGATGTTCTGCATCATACTCGAGATGATTCCTACGGTGCCGGATATCAGGGTAATCACTTTCTTTTCACTGTTTCCCGCCAGTTTGACGATGGGCCCGGCCACTTTGTTCATTACCCCTGTTTTGTCAAGACCGGCGCCGATGATAATCACCGCCATGATAGAGACAACGGCGTTACTGCTTAGCCCTAAGAATGCTTCTTTGGGCGATACCAGACCGATAAGGGGAAGTAAAACCATCATAATAATCCCCACAACATCGACGCGAACCCATTCAAAAATAAACAGAACAATTACAAAACCAAGTACGATCATGGTCAAAATCATTTCAGGTGTCATTGCTAAAATATTCCTTTCTGTTCCTCGTGTACTCGCATAGTCCAAAAAATTACCTGGTTATCAACCTGTTATTCCTTTTTATTTTTTCTAAACTTAAAACATAACCAAAAAGCAAAAGCGACCATCGCCAGGCCGAAAATAAAATGTGTGTCCATTTCTCCCTCCATTCTAAGTTATTAAAACATCCGTTATCAGCATTTTAGAAAATTTTGCTACAGAAACCAGCATCATTCGTGCCAACCTCACCAATCGTAGTATATCTTATTGCTTTTGTTAAATATATTGATATTTTGGGTATTGATAAAATGCACAAACCAGATGTTGCAAAATGCAATAAATTTAAAGGTTAAACCTTAAATTTTAATTAATACAGCCGGTTATATGGTGTTGCAAAAAAGAAAGGGGTGTTGCAGATTGTAATGCCCCGCAGAGAGACAAGCAGTAAAAAAAGAAAATCCGGCCTTTTCACAAAGGCCGGATTTCAGATTATATGCGTTCTACGGACTGGAGTTTTCCGATGCTTCGTCATCCATCAGCGGCTATTGCCGGCAATCTTGGACCATAAATAACCGGTTATCGCGAGCACTAAAATGCTCCCTTACACCATGGAATAAACATAAAGATTGGTGCGGAGGCGTTCACCTTCTTCTATTCTGCTTTCACCGCGATCCTCCACCGTTTCCGAAACCACAAAAGCGATATCGCTGTGTTCTTTGGTGATGGATTCCAGCGCCTCTTCCGGCTCGCTGAACATCACGATATTGTCAAAAAGGATCCCTTTTTCAGCAGCAGCTTCCTGAAATAGACCGGCATTTTTTTCAGACATGCTCTTAAACTCTTCGCAAACCTGATCGCGAGAAGACGAAAAGAGCTTGAATGTATCGCAGGACAAAGGAGCAGTATTTAAGGCCAGAATATCATAGGACATCCGCTGTGCCATTTCCAGAGCATAGTCGATGATTTCTTTTGAAAAAGTGCTTTCTCTGCCCATAACCAGTAATTTTGTAGGTGCTTGCTCTTCTCTTTGTTCCGCCATTGTCTCCATGGCATATTCGGATTCACCGGCTTCGGCAAAGGTGATCGCCTCCTGATACTTTTCCATTTTATCACCGGTTCTACTCAACTTTTGTTTGATTCTTCCAAAAATTCCTGCCATTTTCTATCTCCTCCTCTGTTATATTTATTTCTTTTTCTATTGGTTTCTATGTGTGAACAGTGACCAGGGGAACGGATAATCCTTTTGTTATTTTTGCGAGTGCATTTTTCTTTTTAGAATTATTAGCGTTTTGATCGGCACTTTGATCAGAAACATCGTAGATGGTCAAAACAACGTTCCGATGGTCGTTTACATAATTGACAATCTCCTGCTCAGGATTCCCCGACTTCATCGAAAAATGACAATGAACGCCTGCTTCTTCGGATTCCTGCAAGAGACGTCTGATTTCCTTTGAGGCCTCGGCCTTGATATCCAAAGCGGTCTCATGTTCACCGGCTTCAGCAAAGGTGGCCGCCACCATGGACCCTTCAAAAAACTTTCTCGCGAGCAAGCCTTTCTTTCGGATCTTTTTTTTATATTCTCGATAATACTGTGGCCTGATAATCTGAAATATGCTCAACTCCGCGCTGATTCGGTTACAAAGTGCAACCGCGTAGCGAAATGCTTTTCGGTCGGGTGTCATACCGTCTATGGCCAATAAAACTTTTTTCATTTTTATCCCCTTTTACCCTTCAACACATCGGCCCGGTTAAATGCGCATCTGCGGCCGGGTTTCTTCGCTGCGTCGAATATGGGCATCGACTCTTTTCCGGCTGTCCCTTTCCGGCCGGTCATGCATGATATCGAGCGCAATTTCGTGTTCATTCGCTTGGGCAAATGTTATAGCTGCCATCAATCTGTCAAAAGTTTCTTTGAATTTAAACATGGCTGAATTTCTCCTTTGTGCGATTTGTTTTTTTTGCTTTTGTGCTTTTGACCATTGGTAGAGCAACTCCTGTGCCAACAATATCAAACAAGATCTATCATATTGATAATATTGAATTAATATTGCGATTGGCTTGAGAATGAAATGCTAAAAAATAGTTACAATTTGCAATGCTTCTTCGAGGGGATAAAAAAATATCTATTTATATGAATGTGTTATGTTGTATTGCAAAAAAAGAACGCCTTGTTGCAGATTGTAACGCCGAAAGGTTTCTTTCGTCCTTTCAAGAAAAAATCATTGCGTGCCGGAGTTGAATCTGTTTTTATATCTTCAATTAATCGAAATAATAATGGAATTCTATCATGCGCATATTTAAAAAAGACAAAGGACAAATAAAGGAACTGCCATCGGAGATAGAGGAATTAAAAGAAGAAGTTCGAAAAGCCAAGATGTCCGTACCGGTGGAAAAAGTCGCATATAAAGAAATAGAGCGATTGACAAAAACTTCGCCTTCAAGTGCTGAATATACCATCGGCATCAACTATATCGATTATCTGGTGAGTCTCCCCTGGAACAAAATGACGGATGACAATCTCGATATTAAACGGGCCGAGTCGATTCTCAATGAAGATCATTTTGGACTGGCCAAAATAAAAGACCGGATTCTGGAGCATCTCTCCGTCAGAGTATTAAAGATGTCAAGCCAGCACAAAATACTGGTGGTGGATGATGAAAAAATTACCCGCCAGAATCTGGAGCATGTTTTTAAAAAAGACGGCTATCATGTCAATACCGCTTCCAACGGATCAGAAGCGTTGAATTTTTTGGAAAAAAGCGCCTTCGATGTTATCGTCACGGATCTTAAAATGGGTAAAGTCGATGGGATGGCGGTTCTCGAAAAAGCCAAGGCTATTAATCCAATTACTGAGGTTATTATCATCACCGGTTACGCCACGGTGTCTACGGCCATTGAAGCCATGAAAAAGGGATCATACCACTACTTGACA
Organism: uncultured Nitrospinaceae bacterium; assembly: GCA_964195835.1. Lineage (GTDB taxonomy): Bacteria > Desulfobacterota > Desulfobacteria > Desulfobacterales > UBA11574 > UBA11574. The sequence continues at coordinate 4,202 of CAXMTB010000198.1, forward strand.
AAACCGCTAAAACTTAATGAAATCAGGTCAACCATACAAAAAGCCCTGTTCAAGAAAAATGTTCGACTGGAGCCCAAAGGCCCTGTTCTTTGCTTTGCCGGGCCACCCGGTACCGGGAAAACGTCTCTAGGGAAGTCGATTGCCAGGAGTTTGGAACGAAAATTCGTACGCATGTCTTTAGCCGGCATGAAAGACGAGGCAGAGATAAGGGGACATCGCAAAAGCTATGTGGGTGCGTTGCCGGGGAGAATCATCCAGGAAATTCGCCGTTCGGAAACGAAAAATCCACTTATTATGCTGGATGAAATCGACAAAATCGGCAGGGACTTTAAAGGAGATCCAGCCGCTGCACTCCTGGAAGTCCTCGATCCCGAGCAGAATACGCATTTTGTGGACCATTATCTGGATGTTCCCTTTGACCTGTCTCGAGTGATGTTCATCGCCACCGCAAATGCCCTGGATCTGATTCCCGGACCGCTTCTGGATCGGCTGGAGGTGATTACCCTGTTGGGGTATACCGAAGAAGAAAAAGAAAAAATCGCAACCCATTATTTAATTCCCAGAGAAATCGAAGAAGCCGGTCTTTCAGAAAATCCCCCTGTTTTCACCTCAGAAACCATCCATAAGATCATCAGGGAATACACCCGAGAAGCAGGTTTGAGAAATCTCAAACGTCAGATCGCTTCCATCTGCCGCAAAATCGCCCGGGAAACATTGAGCGGTCGGCGTAAAAACGGGCAGAATATCCTAACTCCTGAAATGGTGGAAAATTTTCTAGGCCCACGAAAATTTTATTTCGAAATTGCAGAAGCCAAAGAAAGGGTGGGGGTGGCCACCGGACTGGCATGGACGGAAGCCGGCGGCCAGATTATATTCATTGAGGCCGCCAAGATGAAAGGAAAAGGGAATCTTATTCTAACCGGTTCGCTGGGCGATGTAATGAAGGAGTCGGCCCATGCTGCAATGAGCTACATCCGAAGCCATGCCGAGTCCTTGAATATCCCGGACAACATGTTCGAAACCCATGACATCCACATTCACGTGCCTGCCGGCGCCATACCAAAAGACGGGCCTTCTGCCGGCCTGACCATCGCCGTTGCGCTCATCAGTCTGCTAACGGAGCGGTCCTGCAAAAGAAACGTGGCGCTGACCGGTGAGTTGACCCTAAGCGGGAGGATTCTGCCGGTGGGGGGCGTCAAGGAAAAGGTTCTGGCCGCGCACCGGGCCGGTGTGAAATCGGTGGTTTTTCCAGCTAAAAACGAGGCGGACATCAGAGATATCCCCGAAGGTATTCAAAAAGATCTTAAGATCATCAAAATCAATGAGCTGGAAGAGATCATCGACCTGGTGTTGAATTAGCGAAGGATTTATCACCTGAATTTTGCACGAGTCAAATGAGAAAAAAAGATTATCATCCGATATATCATTC
>CAXMTB010000199.1:0-5598 GCA_964195835.1 uncultured Nitrospinaceae bacterium
GTCCACAGGCTCTTCTTTCAATTTCTTGAAAAAGTCGATGGCCTCGGACCGTTTCGCGGCAATTTCCACACGGTGCCGGTTTACAAAATCGAAAAGGGTTAATTTTGGATCCAGAATGAGATTTAATAGATTTACAGCCACATTGGTCTTAAGATCGTTTCCTCCCGATGAACCGGTGCCGGTGCCAAGGATCAATGGCATTCGCGATTCCATGAGCCGGGACAAGAGCATCTGGAAATGCTCGCCAGATATGCCTGAATATCGGGTGACATCTATTCTGGTATACGTGGAAACCGTTCGAACCAAGAGCGAACGGAACGATTCCGGCAGATGTTGTCCTCGGCCGAGCTGAAGAACTTCGTTTATGAGTGCAAAAACAATGGCGGTTTCGCCACCGGGAGCACATGGCATCCACTGGTCCGCATTGGCGGCGGTTAGAGATTGATATGGGCTGATATGGAAAAACAGATTTTTTCCGCCGTTTTTCAAAGCATGCATGTCCTTGAACTTTTGGGCATACTCCACCGGAGACAGCCAGGTTTCCAGAAAATCCGCACCGAATGAAACCAGCATGTCGGCGTCTTGAAGATTGTATGAAACCAGCCCGTTAAGGCCGAAGACCTTTTCATTGGCAGATTTTAGGGATTCATAGGCAAAGGGCTCAAACACCAGAGGACCTGAAGATCGCCATTTTTCAAGGGATTGTGCAAACAGCTTCAAAAGGCTTTCACCTTCGATTTCCGATAGCATCCGTACCCGATTCGGTCCTTTTTTTGCGGCTCCGGCAGCTTTATCTTTTAACAGCGCCAAGGCCTTTGAAAACGAAATCGGCTGCCATGTCTCTTTGGCTTTTATCAGGGGGGTTTTGATTCTGTCCGGGTGATATATTCTTTGCAGGGCGGATTGACCCCGCATGCAAAGTTTGCCGCTGTTGATGGGATGAAGCGGGTTCCCTTCGATTTTGATGACCCGCCCTTCCCTGTTTTTGGCTATAATTCCGCAGCCCGCCGGGCACTCCCTGCAAGTTGTGGCATACCAGGCCGCTTTCCCGGTCACCATATCGTCTGGTGCATGAACCAGAGAAAAAAGGGTCTTATCTGCTTCAGACGTGCAGCCCGCAGTAATGGCGACGCTCCCCATCCCGGCAATTTTAAGAAATGTTCGCCGATCCATTTGCAGAAGCTTCTCCTTGAAAATCAGAACGCAAAAACAATACAGGTGAAATGAGAAAAAAAGGCTTGGCCACAATAAAATCCTCCTAAAAACAGTGGATGCTTTTTGAGGTATCTTGCATTATATCGGCATGAAACAATTTTTGTCAAGCAGTGAAACCACGTCATTAAGACATGTTTTATGAACATCAGATTTACATCACCGTTATTGAAAACGACGACGTGAAACAATAAAAGTTCCTTTTCCAATCAATGAAAGATGGCCAGCGCTGACTTTGTAGAAGGAATAGCCGGAGGAAAGATAACTACTCCTCAAATTGGGCAATACAGTCCATAAAATCATCGGCAAATTTGGACTGGAGCGTCTCCTCCTGTCCAAATTCTGAGACGTCTGTGGCAACATTTCGTTTAGCGCCGTATTCAACATCCCAGCCCTTGGCTTTCAGCATCTCGATCAGTTTTTCAGCCTGTTCTTTTGTGGCATCGCCGCCAATGTTTTTTTCCACAATAAAAAATTTCATATAATTTTCCTTTGGTCAGATTTTTTGTATGGCTATCTATATAACATAATTAACATCAATGGGGCAACATGTCGTTGGTCATCCAACATTCAATGATAAAAATCTTTAAGCCGGTAAGTGGAAAGGGGAAAGCGGAAATAGGATAAGGGAAACCTCGGATAATTACGAATAAATACAAATATTTTTCTATTTTCTAATTCCTATTTTCTATTTTCTAAAAAACGAGAAGGTGATATGTCTTGAAAACTCCCTTACAAACTGATTGTATTGACTGTAAAAAGGAGAATGAAAATGAAAGACCGTTATTATGTTTTTCCAGTGGGCGTTATCAAAAAAGAGAATGAAAATGTCCGGATTGAAGTTTATAAAGAATACCGTGATGCGCTTTTGGGATTGGATGACTTCTCTCACATTACCGTCTGTTACTGGTTTCATGAAAATGATACACCTGAGAAAAGAAAAACCATGCAGGTGCATCCAAGAAAAAATAAACAAAACCCGTTAAGGGGCGTGTTTGCTACCCATTCACCCTTAAGACCCAATCTGATCGCCTTATCCGTCTGCAAAATACTGTCCATAAAGGATACCACCATTTTTATCGAAAAGATCGATGCCCTCGACGGCTCTCCGGTCATCGACATCAAGTGTTTCATCCCCAGCCGTGCTTTGAAATCCGATATAAAAGTACCGGACTGGGTGTAAAAAGGTAATATGATGCTGACAGAGCTTTCAGGACAACTTGAGAGAATTACTTACACCAATGAAGAAAACGGTTATACCATTGCCAGGGTTAAGGTCCACGGGCAGCGGGATCTAATAACCGTTGTGGGCTATTTGATGTCACCAGTCCCCGGCGAAATTCTGAACTTGAAAGGTGAATGGGTCAATCATCCCAAGTTCGGTGAGCAGTTTAAGGTAGTGGAATACAAAACAACGGTTCCGGCAACGGTTTTTGGAATTAAAAAATATCTGGGTTCCGGACTCATCAAGGGGCTGGGACCAGTCATCGCCGACCGAATCGTCAAAAAATTCGGGGAAAAAACACTGGATATTATTGAAAATGACATCGAAAAACTGACCATGGTTGAAGGTATTGGCGAGAAACGCATTGCCATGATCCAAGATGCATGGGACGAACAAAAAGAGATTCGTGACGTCATGATGTTTCTCCAATCCCACGGGGTCAGTTCCGGATATGCGACAAAAATATTTAAACAGTATGGGAACCGATCCGTTGCAGTCGTCACCGGAAATCCCTATCGCCTGGCAATGGATATTTTCGGTATCGGTTTTGTGATTGCCGACAGCATTGCAGATAAACTCGGGTTTTCCAAAAACTCACCTTTGAGGGTTGAAGCCGGCATTCTCTATGTCCTCCACCAGCTTTCAGATGAGGGCCATGTTTTTTACCCGTATGAATATCTTGTGAAGAAGAGCCGGGAGACACTGGGTGTTGATAGAGATACCGTGGCGGAGGCCCTCGGCAATCTCGCAATTGATAAAAAAATCGTTCTTGAAGATTTAAATGAAAGCTTCGACGAATTTAAAGAAAACAACAAAAGTGTCTATCTGGCCAAGTTTCATCTCTGTGAAACCAGCATCGCAACGCGATTGAAGATATTGTCCACCACACCCAAATCCATTTGCAGTGTCAATGTAGAAAACGCCCTCGAATGGGTCCAGGGACAACTGGATATCCGCCTGGCGGAAAATCAGACCAAAGCCATACGATGTGCCCTTGAAAATAAGATCATGGTCATTACCGGTGGACCGGGCACCGGTAAAACCACGATCATCAATGCGATTTTAAAAATCTTTTCCAGGCTCAAGGTGAAAACATTTCTAGCTGCGCCAACAGGAAGAGCGGCAAAACGAATGAGTGAGACCACGGGTCATGAGGCCAAGACCATCCATCGTCTTTTGGAGTACAGTTTTACCAAAGGGGGGTTTCAAAAAAACGAGAATAAGCCGCTCGGCTGTGACCTGCTCATCCTGGATGAAGCTTCCATGATCGACACCATACTGATGCACCATTTAATAAAGGCTGTCCCGGCCTTTGCTACAGTTATCCTGGTGGGTGATGTCAACCAGCTGCCGTCTGTTGGGGCGGGTAACGTTCTTAATGATATTATTGCATCCGGCGCCATTACTGTGGTGGAGCTGAACGAAATCTTCCGCCAGGCCAGAGAAAGCCGGATTATTGTCAATGCCCATAAAATCAATAACGGAATTCTGCCGACATTTGAAGACGATGTGCCGGGTAACGATTTTTATTTCATCCACCAGGAAGATCCTGAAAAAGTTCTGGGGATCATCCTGGAACTGACGAAAGAACGCATCCCCAAACGTTTTGGCCTGGATCCGGTGGACGACATTCAGGTATTAACACCCATGCACAAAGGCGTGGTCGGGGCCGGCAATCTCAACACGGAACTTCAAAAAAGTCTCAATCCTTTTCAGCAGGAAATCACTCGGGGAAACCGAAATTTCAGGATAAACGATAAAGTCATGCAGATACGAAACAACTATGACAAGGACGTGTTCAACGGTGATATCGGCAGGATTAACGGTTTACGACCGGATGATGATGAGATTACGGTAATGTTTGACGGCAGAGAGGTCCCTTATGCGTTTTACGAACTGGATGAATTGGTACTGGCGTATGCCGTTTCCATACACAAATCACAGGGCTCGGAATATCCGGCAGTGGTGGTTCCTGTTCTCACCCAGCATTATATCCTTCTCCAGCGCAACCTGATCTATACCGCTGTTACAAGAGGTCGTAACTTGGTGATTATGGTCGGCACGCGAAAAGCACTCGCCATGGGCGTACACAACGATAAGACGAAAAAACGGTTTACAAATCTGCGATACAGGATGGCCTGAAACGCTTTGTTCCCTTATCAGCTTTTACTGGAAGTAATCGTTTGAAAAGAAGTAATCTGCTGTTTCACCTTACGGCTTTTGCATTTCGGGCATTGAAACTTTTTCTTTTCATACTCTGAAATTTTCATAATCAGGGTAAAGGGCTTTTTACATTTTTCGCAAATGAATTCGTAAGTCGGCATCGTAAACCTCCTTTTACATATAACGTCCTTTAACGCTGAAGATTATGATACGATTCTTGCTTGTATTTCCCCCAGGTTCGTTGTGGTCAAATCGTGTTTTAAAAGGGAAAATATCTTACCTTCACTATTATTTTATACACGGTTACGAGCAATGTATCAACCTAATTTTATTGACCTGAAAAATAACATCTCTATAATTCGCATCTACCTGTCTTCAAATCTCCCCTTTCAAATACTTTTGTCTTTTAGGCTCAGGAAACTTTTCAATGGCATACCGCAACATGGTGCGCGGCATCTCTTTGTAGTGTTGTTTTAAAAACATCTCTTCGAATATCATGTCCCTTTTTCCTATTTCACGGAGCATCCATCCCACAGCTTTGTGAATCAGATCCTCTTCATCGGTGATCAGGATTTTTGCAATTTTCAGAGTTTCTTCATATTTCCCGTTTTTGATAAAATAAAAGGTTGCCAGAATGGCAATCCGTCGTTCCCATAAATCTTCTGATTTTGCCAGTCTGTAGAGGGGGGCTTTGTTTTTGTCCATGAGATAGTCGCCGACAATATGATGGTTTGAATTGTCATTATATAAAATCAAGAAACTGATCTCCTATAATATTTTCTGTACCATGTTATTCAGGAGAATTAAAAGGATTCATATCACCAAAGCACAAAAAGTGTAAATTTTTGTGCTTTCTCAATTTCGTGTTTTCGTGATTGAATTTAATTGAGGATCGGGGAGTTCTCTTCTAAATCCTTGAGTGTCAGCGGAATGGATAATCCTTTTTTAAAACGGGTGCTGTTTGAGTGGCTTAGGGATCGTTAGAAAGAACAGGCGCA
>CAXMTB010000200.1:0-5556 GCA_964195835.1 uncultured Nitrospinaceae bacterium
TGTCGGGAGCGCAAAGTTTTTATAAAGGCCGGGTTAAAACTCGGCTTGTTGAATGTTATCCTCGTTACGGTTGTCGACGTTTATATAGGAGGCACCACAATCTTTAAACTCATGTGGGATTGGGGATTTGCGTTTTCAGGGGGAGTCGGGGCAGGAATCGTTACAGCCGGCATCGCACCGCTGGTTGAAATTGCATTTGACTATACGACAGACATTAAACTTCTGGAACTTGCAAACCTCGATCAACCGATTCTTCGAAGACTTATGCTGGAAGCGCCGGGAACGTATCATCATTCGGTCATTGTCGGAACCATGGTTGAAGCTGCGGCATCTGAAATCGGTGCCAATCCGTCGCTTGCTAAAGTTTGTGGTTATTTTCACGATATCGGCAAGATCAAAAAGCCATTGTATTTTATTGAAAACCAGGCCGACAGAGTGAATAGACACGACAAACTTGCACCCTCCATGTCAAGTCTTATCCTCATCGCTCACATTAAGGACGGCGTGGAGATAGCCAAGCAAAACAAACTGGGCCATGCCATCATTGAAACCATCAGGCAATCCCACGGTACAAGCCTTATTCGCTATTTTTACGATAAAGCAACGCAGCTAAAAGGAGAAAATGGGGTAAATATCGACGATTTCAGATATCCCGGACCAAAACCTCAGACCAGAGAAGCCGGGCTGGTCATGCTGGCAGATGCGGTTGAAGCTGCATCCAGAACCCTTGCAAACCCAACACCAGCCAGAATTCAGGGGCTGGTACAAAATCTAATAAACAAAATTTTCTCGGACGGTCAGTTGGACAATTGTGAACTAACGCTGAAAGATCTGCACAACATCGCAAAAAGTTTCAACAAAATATTAAACGGAATATACCATCATCGCATTGAATATCCTGAGAAACAACTCTTGACCAACGGAATAGTAAAAAATGGAAGTTTTGATAGACAACCGGCAAAAGAAATACAAGATATCGATGACAACAATTCAACAAAAAACCACAGACATCTTAAACGCCTTGGCCTGTCATGACGCAGAGCTTTCTATTTTGATCGTTGATGATCCCCAAATCGCAATACTCAATAAAAAATATCTTCGTCGATACGGTCCCACAAATGTTATCGCTTTCCCCATGCGAACAGACCCGTTTTCGAACATCACCCCGGAACTTCTCGGCGATGTGGTTATTTCCATTGAAACCGCTGAGAAAGAGGGGAAAAGTATCGGAATCAGTATGGAAGAACGTTTTACACAGCTTCTGGTGCACGGAATTCTTCATCTATTGGGATATGATCATGAAAAGTCTGAACAGGATGCTGACAGGATGGAACAAAAGAGTGACGAAATTCTGAAATTGATTAGTAAAGATCCGGGCTGAGAGGACCCAACTTTAGTTTACCCATAGAAGGAGTTCATATTATAGAGAATTAAGTGCCTAAAGTGATCTAAAATGCCTAAAGCCCGCCCTGGTGCGAATCGTTCATATATTGATCTGACTTATGCACCATTACAAACATGGCTTTTTGAGTATATAGTATTGGTGATCGGTCTGGGCCAGGGTTGAGGAAAGCGCTTTCAGCGCAAATCAGTTTTTATTTAAATCATCTCTGACCTATCATAGATGACCAGATTTTTTATGACTCTACAAACAATGGAGGTTTACTGATGGCTGGATTAGCGGTAAACGTTGATCATGTTGCAACATTGAGAGAAGCCAGAAAAAGCAGCTATCCCGATCCTGTGGCAGCAGCAATTCTGGCGGAACTGGCCGGGGCAGACGGTATTGTGGTTCACTTAAGGGGAGATAGACGGCACATCCAGGACCGTGACCTTAGGATGTTGAGAGAGATTGTTCAAACAAAACTTATACTGGAGATGGCTTCGAATAACGAAATGATTGGGATTGCTCTTGATGTCCAGCCTGATGTTGTCACACTGGTTCCGGAAAAACGTGAAGAGTTGACCACCGAAGGTGGCCTGGACTTAATCTCTAATAAAGATGCAATTGCTGAAACCGTCGGTACGCTTCAAGACAGCGGCATTCCGGTAAGTATCTTCATTGATCCTGACCCTGATCAGATTAAAGTTGCCCATCAAATAAACGCAACCATGGTGGAGATACATACAGGCATATTCTGCGATGCCAAAACAACTAAAAAAAGAGAGCGGGCTTTTTCCGATATCGTCGACACCGCAAAATTTGCACACAAGTTGAGATTGGGCATCAATGCCGGCCACGGTCTGTGTTACAATACAATAAAGACGTTTAAAGGCCTCCACGAAATCGATGAATTCAGCATCGGTCACAGTATTGTCTCAAGGGCGGTACTCGTGGGTATAGAAAAGGCCGTTAAAGAGATGTCGACACTCATCAAAGAACTTTAATATCTGAATCTTACATATGAAAGCCACAGACGCGTGCAAGATCCAGATAACTAATGAAGGGGCGTTCAGTTTTTATTGTAAACACTCCTGAATGGATAATCTTTTTTGAAAAGCGTGTTTGTACGAAAAGATTGGAGTAACGCATGTATCTTGTAACCGCAAATGAAATGCAGAAGATGGATCGTTCGACCATCGAATCGTTTGGTCTTCCCGGCAGAATCCTGATGGAGAACGCCGGCCGGGGGGCAACCCAATTTTTTTTGGAACAATTTAAGGATGCTGAAAATAAAAAGATTGGTGTAATCGCAGGTCGAGGAAACAATGGTGGAGATGGTTTCGTTATTGCCCGATATCTGGCCCAAAAGGGAATAAGCGTTACCGTTTATCTTCTTTCAGAACGTCAAAAGGTCTCAGGAGATGCTGCCGCCAACCTCATGCTCCTCCCCCCTCTAAAAGTTCCTGTTATTGAAATGCCGGACGCAGAATCTTTTTCAGCACATGAAACTGCAATGCGTCATGAGGCAATCTGGATTGATGCAATCCTCGGAACCGGTCTGCGATCGGATGTGAAAGGATTTTTTAGAGATGTGATAGACTTTGTCAATCAATCAAACAAACCGGTTTTTGCAGTGGATATACCTTCCGGCCTGAACTCGGATACAGGCCGGCCATGCGGCACCTGTGTCCGAGCCGATGCCACCGCAACGTTTGCATTTGCCAAAACCGGCCACTTTCTCTTTCCCGGTGCTGATTATACCGGAAATCTAAAAATCATCGATATCGGAGTACCACCCCATATTGCAAAAGATGTCGGTCCCCTGCAATACTTGTTAACGCCGGATCTGATCCGTACTGTTTTTTGCCCCAGACCTTCGGATGCCCACAAGGGGCACACCGGCCATCTTCTGGTCATAGCAGGCTCACCAGGAAAAACCGGAGCGGCTGCCATGACGGCCACGTCAGCCATGCGGGCCGGGGCCGGCCTCGTGACCCTTGGAATCCCGGTTAGCTTAAACCCTGTTTTAGAGGCTCAGGTAATGGAGGCCATGACAGATCCGCTGCCTGAAACCGTTAAAGGTATTCTTGACGAAGCATCATTTAACAGAATTATGGATCTTCTTTCCGACAAACAATGTCTTGCCATTGGGCCCGGAATCGGCAGTGCCCCTGAAACTAAAATGCTTTTTAAGCACTTGGTTCAAGAAAACACCAAACCGATGGTTATTGATGCGGACGGATTGAACATCCTTGCCGGTCATATCGAAATATTAAAAGATCTCGACACTCCCGTCGTTCTAACGCCGCATCCCGGAGAAATGGCACGGCTTATAAGGACAACCGTAGCCGACGTTCAAAAAGACCGCATCAAATGTGCCCGTGATTTTGCAGAAAAATTCAATGTCCATGTTGTGTTGAAGGGGGCCGGAACGGTTGTCGCCCATCCGGACGGCAGGGTTTTCATCAACCCCACCGGCAATCCGGGAATGGCATCCGGCGGCATGGGAGACGTTCTGACCGGAGTCATCGCCGGTTTTATCGCACAGGGACATTCACCTGAACTTGCCGCCCATGCCGGTGTCTATCTACACGGTGCGGCAGCCGATTCTCTGGCCAAAAACAAAGGGCCTTTCGGCTATCTGGCGACGGACGTGATGAACACCTTGCCCGAAGCGATTAAAACGCTGTCCGACAATGTCTGAAAGGGGCTTTGTGTCTTTGTGACTGAACTATCATCAACTTTCAAATATCAGACAACAACTCGTTCCGTCGATGAAACCCAAAAACTGGGAAACATTATCGGCACAGCCGTAACCGGTGGAACGGTTTTGGCTTTAACCGGTGATTTGGGAAGCGGGAAGACCGCCTTTGTCCAGGGACTGGCCAAAGGTCTTGAAGTTCCGGATGATTATTATATCACCAGTCCATCTTACACGTTAATCAATGAATATCCCGGTCGACATCCCCTGTTTCACGTCGACCTCTATCGCATTTCAGATCCCATGGATATGGAAGATATCGGTCTTTACGAGATACTCCACAATAGCGGCATTGTGGCCATCGAATGGGCGGACAGAATCGAGCAAAAGCTTTTACCCGATTCCATAAGCATACACTTTGAACTTACAGGCGACAAATCACGTAAAATATGCATCACTGCATATGATGTTAAAAATGCGAATCTGTTAAAAAATATCCTGTAAGGATAAGCCATTGGCCAAAGGCGTTCGTTTCAACTTGTTTTGCTTGACTTAATGTCGTCACTTGTAATATTTCAAATATTTTCTGGTTCGATGGAAATTCTTGAGGAATATAACTTGCCGAGGGTATGCAGCTAATGGTCAGCGAACCTTGGGAACTGGAAAAATTTGACATCTTAATTTTATTTCGGGAAGTTATAATATGGGCTTAATTGTACAAAAATATGGCGGCACTTCGGTGGCCGATCTTGAGCGGATTCACAATGTGGCAAAACGGGTTGCCAAGACATTTGACCAGGGTAATGATGTCGTTGTTATTTTATCTGCCATGGCCGGGGTCACGGACGGCCTGATCGATATGGCACAACAGGTAGCGGAATCGCCGGACAAACGTGAACTCGATGTTCTTCTTGCAACAGGTGAACAAACAACGGCTGCGCTTTTGGCCATGACATTAAAAAAAATGAATTATCCTGCGTTGTCCATGCTCGGGCATCAGGCCAGAGTGGTTACGGACTGTACTTTCGGTAATGCACGGATCATCGAAATCGGCGCTGAACATATCATGAAGCTTATCGAAAAACGGAATATCGTTGTCGTAGCCGGATTTCAGGGGTGTGATGTCAGCGGCAACATTACCACTCTCGGGCGGGGAGGATCGGATACATCCGCCGTGGCCATCGCCTCAGCTCTCAAGGCGGACATCTGCGAGATATACACCGATGTGGACGGTATCTATACCGCTGACCCCAGTATCTGTAAAAAGGCGAAAAAGATCGATAGAATTTCATATGATGAGATGCTCAATATGGCCAGTCTTGGGGCCAAGGTTTTACAGATCCGTTCAGTTGGATTTGCAAAAAAATACAATGTCCCCTTACATGTTAGATCGTCTTTTAGCGAAGAGGAGGGAACCATGGTTGTTAGTGAGGACGCCGGCATGGAAAGTCTTGTTGTTTCTGCAGTGACA
>CAXMTB010000201.1:0-5554 GCA_964195835.1 uncultured Nitrospinaceae bacterium
ATCCCAGCGACCGTCAAGAAGCTCCCGATTCCTTTTGACCGCTACACCAGAAACAAGAGCAACGTTGCAGTCGCAACGGATCAAGTGCCTCGCCAATGGCTTATGGTAATTGCCGGTCGGTTCCAGTCCATAGACGATTTTGGAAAGCCCGTTTTGAGACTTGATCGCCTCGACTGTCTTCAGTAGCCGAGAAAAACCATCTAAGTTGTTTTCAAAGATCAGTTTTCTGAACAAAGCTTTCCCAGTTGCCGAGCCCATGAAAGCATGATGCTTGTCTTTGCCCACATCGATGCCGACAACCAAGTATTGATCCGAACCGGTGATCTCTTGGACAATTTGACAATACTGCTTGCGTCTGATAATCTCTTGATTACTCATAATAACCTCCTGTTGGCTTCCTTTTGGGTTTTAGGTTTGGCGACCTTATGCTATCAGGAGGTTATTTATTTACTATGACATAGATCATTTTGTTCTGCAGCAATCCTCGTACCCTTAGGGGTATAACCTTTTGTTGTCTTATTATATAACGGTATTATGTTATCACAAAAAAATCAGGCCACTGATAGCTTTTTTTCATTGCAGGTATCACAAAATTTTCGAGCCTCTGATAAATACAGTTATGGCAGCTATCAACAATTGAGGATCATTTTCGATAAGTTGGAGAAATCTGCAATTTTGAATGGGCTATTTAAACCAATAATCATTCATTTTTATAAATCATAAATCTACGCACTTCTTGAGCCGTTTTAGATCCCATCAAACATTCCATTAAAAGAAAAGCTACATCAAGTGATGATCCAGGACCATCACAAGAGATGATGCGATCATCTATAACTACATGTTTATTGGTTGCTATAGCACCACCTTCCTTTAATCTCCTGACATTGTCATGGTTGCGGCTGTATGGATAGGTTGTAGCTTTCTTACCTTTTAATAGTCCAGCATCGGCAATGGGTAAGACCCCGACACACATTGTGGCTATATACCTGCCATTTTGATGGATTTCTTTGGCAAGGCGGTGGATATTAGAACTGTAGGCTTCTTCAAAGCCTTGACTATGAAAACCACCGGGCAAGACGAATGCTTGATAATCTTTGGGAGTTATTTCTGAAAATTGTAGATCTGTCCTGATTGACAGCCCGCACCGGCTTGTCACAGTTTCGTAAAATCCAGCTGTGGTAACTGATGCTTTCTGTATGTGTTTCCTGTAATGAGTCCAGGCGAAGACATCAAGAATAGCTATCGCTTCAAGATCTTCAAACCCTTGAGCCAAAAAAAGCAAGATCTTTACAATATCACCCATTAGCTATCCATACCTTTCTTATCGAGAAGTGAAAAACCGTTTTAACTCAGTCTTTACTTGGTAAGATCATTCAAGCAGAACCAATGCAAAGTAGTTCCACCTTCCGAAAGTTTCTTTTCTGGTGTCAATTTCAAATCCGTTATTTCTTGCTGTTTTGAAGACATCTATACCGCAAGCCTCCATCATCGGTCTCACTCCCACTTTTTTCCCTTCTGATCCCTGAGACCCACACTGGGTCTCTGTCTCACCGGAAGGTCATGTCGCTCCTGAATTGGATGTTGTTTCTAAACCTACGGCCAATGCCGTCATCGCAAACGCCTTATAGTAGCCCATGTTATAGGCTTCGCCTTCAAGTCGAACTGCGGTTTCGGTCAACGGCTTTCCCTTAGGCCCATTTAGCAATACCGCTTTGGAATATTCCCTTAGCATCTGTTTCGTTTCATCGGCATCAGGGGCGATTGGTGGATGATAAGGATCTTTATTATAAAGCGGACAGCCGTAAAGGCATTTCCAACGGACCCATTTTTCAACTACTATCGTTTCTGTGCCAATTATCTTTGCCTTTTCAGCACCTAACTCGTAGGCTTTTTTTAACACGTCTTCCATGGTTGCCCCCTCACCTCTCACCTCTTTGCCGGATTCTGAGTAATCAGATAACAAATCTTTTATAGGTTTAATCTTCTTTTGATCTGATTTTGTCGCCTTTTTTGCGCGGATGAGCACACCTTTCGTTTTTGGCGAGCTGTTAAAACCGGTTTCAGCGACAAGTTCTTGATTTTTAAATCCAGCTTCCTCCAACATGGCCAGGAAATCCTCCCCTGGTACAGCACCGCCCTCTCACTGAAACCAGGTGTCAATCCTGGATTTTAAGTCTTTTTCAATTTTTCCGATCAAGACCTGATCTGCAATCATGAATCGCCCGCCAGGCTTGAGTAAACGGAAAGCTTCTGCAATAGCCCTTTCTTTGTCTGGAATCAGGTTGAATACACCATTTGATATTACAACGTCGAAACTCTCATCGGGAAAACTTAATTTCTCACCCGACTCCTCAACAAGGGAAACATTCTGTAAATCCATCATCTGGATGTTAATCTTACCTCGTTCTAACATTTCTGGAACCAGTTCAACGCCAACCACATTTCCGCTGGCGCCGACTTTCTTTGCTGCAAAAATTACATCAATGCCTGCACCGCAGCCGATATCCAAAACCGCCTCACCTTCATTGATTGCTTCAAGTGAAAAAGGGTTTCCAACACCGCAGTAAGAAGCACTTACCTCGTCCGGAAGAGAATTTAAGATTGTGGGATCATAACCCAAAACCTCAAGTCCGGCTCGACCCGTTGGGTAGCTGAAGAGGCCATCCATTTTGATAGCAGCTTTTTTGTATTTTTCGCGGATGCCGTTCCATATACGCTTGTTGTCTTCGGGAGTAAGTTGAACTGGCATGGCTTTATTCCTTTATTTGCAATAAAATTAAGTCAAACTCAGGATAAAATTAAAAATTAAAAACTTTTGCTTCGGCAGCCAAATCTATCAGATGCGGCGCTCCGTCCAACACCATGTTCGAAAAGAACTTGGCCTCGTCTACCTGACGAGCATTTGCACAGGGGATTCAGACACCGATAGGCACTTCTTTTTCTACTAAATACGGCAAATAGTCATTAGGGCAATCTCCGGTTCGAGTCTTTACAGTAAAATCCCGGGTGGAGTTTGCCCATAAAACGCCGTCTTCATAAAAGAAAAGATTTACTGTGTGTCCTTTTGTGTGAGCTACATTTGCAAGCTGGAAACACCGGGTGGCTGCTTCCACATCGCCTCTGCCAAGTGTAAATAAGAAATTTGACATCTTACACCCCCTTTTTAAAATAAAACGCTTTGGATCTTTGTCCTACGTCGTAATTGTTTGACGAACAGCTTCAGTAAGTGACTCCATATCCGGAATATTGTTAAAGGCAATGCGTTCATTAATTACAATGGAAGGAACGGGCGGCATTCTTCCACAAATTGTATTTAATTCAGCTTGCCTCACTATACCCTCTTTTGAGCCAACATCGACAAGCTTCCACTGAAGAAGTCCTTGCTCAAATTCGGGGGCAATTTCCTCCAATATTGCAATTGCGAGATCACACAGTATGCACCCTTTCTGTTTGGCAACGATTTCGACCATTACTTTTTGCGAATCCATATGCCGATCTTCCTTTTTGAGTATCTTCACTTTTAAAACTTGTCTTTTTTGCCATTATACCATTGAGTCGTCAAGTTTTGATATATTGAGAGTATCTTACAAAAAACGGTCTTGTCAAAACCTTTGATTTCTTACAAGCCTACAACAATCTGATATGGCAGATATTTAGACGATATCTTTTGGGTATCACATTAATTCAGCGGGTTGATATTTGGTTGTTATTGCAGCTATCACAGTTACGCACCAGTCAACAAGGGTATCGTAAACTTGAAAATTAAGGAACAGAAAAAATTGCCCAAAATAAATGTAATCTCAAATGTTCAGAGAAGAACTTGGTTGGTATGATATCACAACTTCTGAACCGGCTTCAAAAAGACAAATACATAGCAGAACACACAAGTTGCGACGATACAAGATACGTTGGAGTAATCTGTACTCAATTAACTGTCCTTCTTTAGCTCCTCCAAGAGTCCTTTCTCATCTAAAAACTGGACGACACGTGTTGTCTCTCCAGCTCCCATTGTGCCGCCTAAGGAGATCGCCACGGCGCAGGCTTCCAGAATCTCTTCCGCTGTGGCACCCAATGATAATGCTTCTTCAGTTTGAAAAAGCATGCAAGCTCTACAACCGTGCACCAAAGCACCAACAACGGCCATCAATCGTTTAATTTTGCCAGATAGCATGCCGTCCTTATATACTTCCATAGGTAATTCATCATAGGCACGTGCAATATCGGGCATGCATTTTTTATAGATATCCCACATTTCGCTAATTTCGCTGGACAGTTTTTCCTGTTGGGCCATTTTGTTTTCTCCTTTTCATGATCTATTTAGAATATCTTTTAAGTCTTTTATTCTGAAGTTGGAGATACAAAAGATTGGAACGTCTCAACTGATTGGTTATGAACGCGATATTTCGTTCTTTAAGAGATATACTACCTTAGCCCCAAGTGTAACTGGGTCAGCATTTTTATCTATACAAACCGATATATGCCCCCAAGTTGTAGGCAAGACAAACTGAAAAAAATTCCCATATTTTATTATCAGGTAGTCCAGTCCTCCACAGTCAATATTGCCTCTTTGTGTAGCAAGTGTGATAAGTGTCGGGTTAACTAAAAGTTCTTCATATCGATCCGAATCTGAACTACTGGCATCTATGGTACCTTCCTTTGACTTTGTTTCGAGATGTCCATCTCGGTATATAGCAACATATCGCACGTCGTTTGATAGAGCAAAAATATCATTAATCATATGAATCCTACTTTTGTGAACTGTTCATGAATTTCGATTTTTCAAATAGCTTGCTACGATTTCAAGTGGTGTCAACTGGTGATATATTGAGATTATCTCAGTTCAGGCGAAAGTTGTGATATCATATGATCCGGAATCAAATTTGATGCTTTTCCGAACTTGTGTTTACTTGCCAAAACAACAACCCGAAATCAGTTCGTGCTGATTACATATATCTTATTTCTTACAAAATTGCAAAAAAGGCAAACCCGATGAAATGGATTTGCCCTATTAAAAACGATATCACAGGTTCTGAACCCACTGTTAAAATGACGGATACATAGCAGATATCAACAGTTTGGTTGACGATTTCTTTTCCGAATCAATCAAATTTTGGGGAATTAATTTTTCATCATGAAAGGCTGTAATCGTGAATTAGGTTATGGGTTTCCCGCCGTTTCTGAATTTATGTCTCAAAACTTGGTTTCAATTACACTACATGGTATGTGAAAGAACAAGGGGGTAACGAAGGAAGCCCGTAGGGCGACCGGAGTTGCCCCCTTGGCAGCCAATTTTAAAGGAGTATGCCATGAGTGTAGAAAAAGATTTAACACCACGAAAGAATTATGTATCTGAACAAAAGAAGAAAAGACGTTTTTTATCCCCAGAGAAAAAATTCCAAATATTTTTAGAATCCCAGACCGATAAAACTCCAGTTGGAGAAATTTTAAGACGGGAAGGGATATATTCCACCGATTTGGCCCGGATACGCAAACAGGTAAAGGAAGCGGCCCTTGAGCGTTTAAGCGCTCGCCCTGGTCCAAAGCGCAAGACTGT
>CAXMTB010000202.1:0-5494 GCA_964195835.1 uncultured Nitrospinaceae bacterium
GACAAAAAACGGCTTGTGGGTTAAAAATTGAAATCCGCCGACCAGCTTTTGTTCGTTGTGGTTCAAGATCAAATCCCGGACGTGCCGCCCACAGTTTAATTCCTCGAGTATCTTTTTGAGGACTTTCTCTTCCAGTTGCATGATGTTGGTCGTTTTACCGCGCCTGGTGCTCCAGACGATGCGTTCGAGCCGCTTTTCGGTAATGATCATATCAGACAGGATAAACTCGGTATCGATGGTCTCGATATCCGCCATCGGGCCCGGAGCGCCCGTCAAATCATCACTAAAATTACGGACAACCAGGGCAATGGCATCCAGGTTGCGCACAAGAGTCATCTGAGCACTGGAAAAATCGTCTTTACGTTCCGAACCTGTGGTCAGGCCGGCAAAATCGACGATCTCGATGGTGGCATAGATGGTTTTTTTAGGGTGGTAAAGCTGCGTGAGGCGGGTAATGCGTTCGTCTCCTACCTCCACAACGGCAACGTTCGGTTCGGCGTTGTTGTTGGCATAAGTGCCAACTTCGGCTTCCGAGCGTGTCAGGGCGTTAAAAATGGTTGTCTTGCCGGAATTGGGCAGACCTAACAATCCGATCTTCATTAA
Organism: uncultured Nitrospinaceae bacterium; assembly: GCA_964195835.1. GTDB lineage: Bacteria > Desulfobacterota > Desulfobacteria > Desulfobacterales > UBA11574 > UBA11574. The sequence goes on from CAXMTB010000202.1 coordinate 604, forward strand.
TTTCCCTTTCCTTGATTTATTACAAATCATATCTGCGCTCGTTTACGCGCAGGTGATGTTTTTTTAAAAGATTGATAAGGTAAGACTCATCTGGTGGTTTGTCCAGCACGAAAATCAAATCAAGCAGCACATATAAGTCAATAACCACCCCTAAAAGGGTCTTCTAAATAAATTTATTCACCGCAGAGACGCGGAGCACACAGAGATTTTATTTTTTTTGCTTTTCGCTGAGACGCCGAAAAGCAAAACGACTCAACCCTTCGGGTAATAAAATGCTTGTATTGGCACCTTGCAGCAAAAGAATTGATGCCTTTTATCGTTTCCGCAGCCTAAGCTGCTTAGTGCTTTTCCATTGCCGTCCTCTCAACGGCAATGGAAAAATTATTATTCTCTGCGTCCTCTGTGTCTCAAGCGAAGCGGGCGGTGAATATAAACTCACATATCTGCATAGCAAAGCTGGGACATTCAGTTTAGCTGAAGATTTAATAGATTAATTAAAAAAATGCACCGCTTTCAAGCGTCAGCATAATTTCAAATCGTGATCTGGTTTTGTCCCCAACTCCAGACATTGCGCAATATTGCGCAAGCAAAACAAAAAATATATTGCGCAATGTTGCGCGATATGGTATGTTCCATTTCAAAATTACCTTTGATGGTAACTATTCCGATTTTATCATGTGGTTTTAATATAAAACGAGAAATTAGGGTTAGTATGCTCTCTTTTACCCCCAGCACCAAAATAGAAAATGAGTTGAAAATGCTCCAGGAATTGTTTGTGGAAACATATAGAGACCTGGAGGACTTATCTACAGACGAGGCAAAATATTTGAATCGTTTTGCACTCATTAGCAATATCGGAGCGTCTACCAGGATAGAAAATGCAGTCTTGACAGATCAGGAAGTCGAATGGGTAGATACGGTCTTGAATGAGAATGGCAAAACCACCGCATTTGATGTAAAAAGGACTTTTATTCTGGATAAATTCTCAAAAGATAGAGAACGAAGCATTGAGGAGGTGATCGGCTGCCGACAAGTATTAGCAACAATTTATCTGCAAGCCGATGAGCTTTTTCCTTTAACCGAAGTTGTTATCCGTGGCCTTCATCATGATTTGCTGCGCTATTATCCTGAGGCTGCAAGTCATGCCGGAGGATATAAGACAGCGTCGAACCGAGTGGTTTTTATCAATCACGACACGGGGGAACACCGAGTGGTTTTAGATCCGGCACCGCCGGGTATTATTACCAGTACAGCGATGGCAGAACTGGTTAAATGGTATAATGATACTATCCATAAACATCCATGGCCGCTGCTGGTTGTCACCGAGTTTGTTTTTCGTTTTCTGTCTATTCACCCTTTCCAGGATGGCAATGGAAGGCTCGGAAGGGCTCTTTTCATACTGGCCTTATTACAGCCAAAAGATAAATATCTAACGGGTATCAGCTCTTTTATTGCCGTTGACCGCCATATTGAACAAAACCGCTTCCTCTACTATACTGTTTTGCATCAATGTTCGGCTGGCAAGTTTCAAGCAGATCCTACACAATATAATTTGGAACCCTTGGTGTGGTTTTTTATCAAAGTCATTAAATCTTCCCTGGCCGATGTTGAAATTTACCGTCAGAAATATACAAGCTTACAGAAGCTTTCTGAATCGTCGCTGGCTGTTTTAAGCTGCTTTAAATCCGGTCCGGAGAAGCGTTTGAAAGTAGCTGATATCGTAACGGAGACAGGACTGCCACGCCGGACAGTGCAATATGCGCTGAATACGCTAACCAAACAAGATTTTCTCCAGCTCCTTGGACGAGGAGCGGCAAGTCGTTATCAACTTTTGTTTTAAGGTAAGAACAACCTGTGGAAAAGGCATAATAATGAAAACAGATACCATTTTGCTTGATCACGGCAGCGGCGGGAAAATGTCGCACCTTTTGATTACGGATCTAATGCTCCCCATTTTTGATAACCCCATGCTTGCTGCTTTGCATGACGGCGCAACTCTTGATATTGGCGGAAACCGCCTTGCCTTTTCAACAGATACCTATGTGGTGGACCCTATTTTTTTCCCGGGTGGAAATATTGGAGATTTGGCCGTAAATGGAACCGTTAACGATTTGGCCATGTGTGGTGCAAAACCCCTTTATCTTAGTGTCGGATTGATCATTGAAGAAGGTTTTTCAATGGCTGATCTTAAAAAAATACTCAAAGGTATGGGCATTGCGTCAGAAAGGGCCGGTGTGAAAGTGGTCACCGGAGACACCAAAGTCGTTCCCAAAGGTGCGGTCGACAAGATTTTCATTAATACATCCGGGATCGGGCAGATACCTAAAGATGTGAACATCTCCGCCAACAGAGCCCGGCCAAAAGATAAAATTATCCTTAGCGGAACCATCGCTGACCACGGCATGACCGTTTTAACCCAACGCGAAGGCATGACATTTGATTCACGACTAAAAAGCGATACGACGCCGTTAAACCATATGGTGTCGCGGATGCTTTCGGCATGCAAGGATATTCACGTGCTTCGAGATCCGACCCGCGGCGGCGTAGGCACGGCTTTAAATGAAATCGCCGGCAAATCCAATGTCGGCATTCGAATTTATGAAGAAAAGATCCCCCTCAAAAACGAAACCGTAAGCATCTGCGAACTCTTGGGATTTGATCCCCTTTATGTTGCCAATGAAGGAAAACTCATCGCCTTTGTCGATGCCGACCATGCCAAGGAGGTTCTTTCCGTAATCCAAGAGGATGATCATGGCAAAGATGCTTCCATTATCGGAGAAGTGGTTTCCGATCATCGTGGCAAAGTGGTCATGCAGACCCGAATCGGCGGAACCAGAATCATCGATATGCTCACAGGTGCCCAACTCCCGAGAATCTGCTAGTTTCCGATTCAGAAATGGCTTTTTTTGTCCTGATCGGCGTTCTCCGCGGGTTCCCGGCTGCGGCGTACAGACGTACGCCTCGCCGCAAACCCTTGTGCGGCCTTGATCAGAACAAAAACTGCTCATTTCTGAATTGGAAACTTAATTGAGAGGTCTGGGAGTTTTTCTTCTAAACTCTTTAAAGTTAGCGGAATGGATGATCTTTTTTTAAATCGGATGCTGTTTGAGTGGCTTAGGGATCGTTAGAAAGAACAGGCGCATGCCAAAATCGTATCTTTAAAAGAAATTTTAAGATGGTGCTGTGAATCTATTGATTTTTCAAAGATAGTTTCCTGTTCTTTTTTACGATCCCTTGCCACGAGTTCATGCGGTTTAAAAAAAGATTATCCATGCAGCGGCTATTTATAAAAACTCCCCGACCCCTCAACTTAATTAGCATTCCACATTAGTATTGAGGATGGACACTTTTCAGGAAAAATGTTATTTGCCTCTTGTAATTAATAAGGTTCTAATTGGAAAAAATAAGAAATATTGAAAGTGGAAAATAGCTTTATGGAAATTGACTCATCCAAAATTGGTTCAACTTTAAAATACCTCCAAACACTCTTCTTGATCTTTTTCATATTAATATTTGCCGGTTGTGGCCTGAAAAAGGAAGTTGAGTTTTCAGGAAAAACCATGGGCACTACTTACCATATTACAGCTGTCGCCGGTTTATTCATAAGTACAAAAAACCTGAAAGATCAGATTGATATGCGCCTTGATGAGATCAATAAAAGCATGTCCACTTTCAGAAAAGACAGTGAAATAAGCCGTTTCAACGCCCATCAAAACGTTGGTGAAAAATTTAAAATCTCAGAAGATTTTTACAATGTCATGATTGTTGCAAAGACGATCTATGAAGAGACCGGCGGCGCGTGGGACGGCACCGTCAAGCCGCTTGTGGACCTTTGGGGATTCGGCAAGTCTGAAAACAAACACACAATTCCCGAAAAATCACGAATAGCGGCGCTTTTATCCAATATTGGATTCAATAATATTGAGATATTCGCCGGTCACTATCTTGCCAAAAAGAATACGACCATAACCCTGGATCTCGCCTCCATTGCAAAAGGTTATGGTGTTGATCAGGTCGCAGCACTGATCCGAGCCAATGGAATACATAATTTCCTTGTGGAAATAGGGGGCGAGGTCTTTGCGGCGGGTTTCCGTAAAGACGGCAAAGAGTGGAGAATCGGCATCAACAAACCCCAGAAAAATGCACCTATTGATCAGGTCTATAAGGTTCTCAATTTACAAGACAAAGGTTTTGCAACGAGTGGCGACTATCGGAATTATTTCGAAGTCAATCAAAAACGTTTTTCTCACGTCATAGACCCCAGAAATGGATACCCTGTCGATAACGGCGTTGTCAGCGTCTCGATTATAGCAAACACATGCACTTTTGCAGACGGACTTGCAACTGCCGTTATGGTTCTCGGTCATAAAAAGGGGATTGATTTGGTCAACCGTCTGGACAACGCAGAATGCTTCATCGTCGTCAACAGAGAGGACGGCGCCCTGATCGATCACTATTCAAAAGGCTTTATACCTGAATAAAAACTCCTGTACAGGCTTGACTAATTCGCAAAAAGTATTCTCTTAATTTCTAACCATACCATCAAAAAGTTACTAACAATCTTATTGACATCCAAAGGCTATTCCTGTATTTTTTTTTGTTCAAGAGTGTGTCTTTTTTGTTTTTTTAAGGGGTTACACTTTATCAACACATTACATTAAAGGAAAGGTAACAAAAGTGGAAATCGTCGTATTGCTAAAACAGGTTCCGGCAACAGAGTCAATCATAGGGATTGCCGATGACGGCGTATCCATAAAAAGTGACGATATCAAATGGGTCATCAATCCCTATGATGAATTCGCAGTTGAAGAGGCACTTCGAATAAAGGAAGCACATGGGGGGTCGGTTTCAATCCTTTCTGTGGGATCGGAAAAAACGGTTGAAGCCATAA
>CAXMTB010000203.1:0-4977 GCA_964195835.1 uncultured Nitrospinaceae bacterium
TGTGCTTTCCCGGCAAAGATGATCTGGATGGGCCGCCAGCGGTCGTTGAGAAGCTTTTTCAGGCGGTCCATATCATAAAAAAGCAGGTCTGCCCGTTTGTAGGTGGCGAAACGACGTGCAAAGCCCAGGGTTAACACCGACGGATCGAGCAATGTTCCACCGGCAATCACGATGGACGGGCTGACGCGATCTCCGACCCAACGCTGGCGAGATCGCTCCCGGACGGCATCGATGAGTTTGATTTTTAACCAGTAATGGGTTCTCCACAGCGCTTCATCCGGGATTTTGTCGATCAGTTCCCAGATAAGGGGATTGTCATGATCAGCCAGCCATTCAGGGCCCAAATGGGTATCGAAAAGACGTTTCATCCGGGGTTCAATCCAGGTGGGGACATGGACTCCGTTGGTGATATGATCCACAGAAACCTCTGATTCGGATGCGTCCGGCCAGAGACTTTGCCACATCTGTCTGGACACTTCTCCATGCCGTTTGCTGACGCCGTTTCGATAGGCCGACATTCTGAGGGCAAAGGCCGTCAGGTTAAATCCTGCCTGGGGTTGTTCAGGGTGGATCCCCAGCTGAAGAAAGGCATCGTGATCTAAGCCCAGAGCCGGCCAGTAGGCATGAAAATATTTTTCCATCAGGTGAAACGGGATGACATCATGACCGGCCGGGACCGGCGTATGCGTGGTAAACACGGTGGTATTTCTGACCTGTTCAATGGCCTCAGGATAAGGCGTGCCTTCCTGAATCCGGTCACGAATGCGTTCCAAAATGGCAAAGGCGGCATGCCCTTCGTTAAGATGCATCGAGTAATGTTTGATTCCCAGAATTTCCAAAACTTCGGCACCGCCGATACCAAGAACGATTTCCTGGCGCAGTCGCTGCTCGGTGTCCCCGATGTAAAGACGGGCCGATATGCCGCGGTTCCACGGATCGTTGTTCTCGATATCCGTATCCAGTAGATACAGAGATATTCGACCGACGTTTACTTTCCAAATGCCCACATGGATTGCCGGATCGATAAAGGGAACCCGAACCACAAGCTGCCGGCCCTCATTATCAAGTACTCTCGAAATCGGTGCGGCGTCCCTGTTGATGGGCTCATGAATATTTTCCTGCCAGCCGTCTTCGCGAATGTGTTGATGAAGATATCCCTGGGGATACATGAAACCGACGGCCACCAGGGGGACACCCAGATCGCTGCATTCCTTGATGTGATCTCCGGCCAGAAATCCCAGACCGCCGGCGTAAAACGGCAAGGAACGATGAAGCCCGTATTCAGCGCTAAAATAAGCGACGGCAAAGGTGTTCGGATCACAAGGAAAATTGTTCAAAAATCGACATGATTTGTCCGAGAGATACCGGTGAAACTGGGAAAGCACCACATCATAATTTCGCAAATAATCGTCGTTGGCAGCGGCAGACGCCAAAATTTCAACCGGCATCTCTCTGAGCATCTTGTCGGGGTTGTGTCCGCTCTCTTTCCATGCCTGCCGGTCAAGCATTTTAAACAGCATTCTTGCCGCGGGATGCCAGCTCCACCAGAGATTGTCTGCCAGTTCTCCAAGTCCGTTCAAGCGTTCAGGGAGATTTGGAAACTCAACTGTTTCATGGTCCATTTGTTCAATTCCTTTCCACAACGGGGAGAAGTAATGATGTTTTCGGGTGATAGATCGTGGGTTAAGTGTTTAAACAGTCTGAATTTTTAAGTGGCCTTTGATTGTTAGGCTTTAAAGGCGTCATTGAAGATCTATCCGGAGAGCCGAATTGCCGTTTTAACCCTTGAATCATCAACGACAGAGCGCTTATGTCGACGGAACTACAATAAAATTATTTTTAGTGCCGAATCGGTTGGTGCGCGTTTGAATGTTTTCGGGATCATTTTCCCATTGCCCATCCACCATAAAGCGATATTCATATGTTCCGGGAAAGAGAAGGGTCGTTTTTTCCCAGCCCCCGTTTTTGTTTTTTTTCATGGGATGGACTTTTGGATTCCACTGGTTGAAATCACCCATGAGTATCACCTCTTTGGCATCGGGAGAGATCAGGGAGAAGGTTACCCTGCGCCTTTTGGGTTTGAGTTTCGATTTTATTGCGGACATGGATTACCTCCTTTTGTAAAAAAGGTTCATCGATCAATTATATGTAAGGTCTTGTATGGTTTCACAGCCATTGCTTTTTTTTGAAGAACCCGAGCATTATCCCCACGACGACGATAACTACACCCCAAACCATAAAATACCCCCACCGCCATTCGAGCTCCGGTATAAACTTAAAGTTCATGCCGTAAATCCCGGCGACAAATGTGATGGGAATGAAAATGGTCGCAATAATCGTCAACACCTTCATGACTTCGTTCATTTTATTACTCAAAGTGGACAGATAGATATCCAGCATGCCGGCCAGAATATCCCGGTACGATTCAATGGTGTCAATAATCTGTATCGTATGGTCATAGACATCCCTGAAATAGACATGCAATTGTTCCTGAATCAGAGAAGATTCACTTTTTACCAGGCCGTTAATGATTTCCCGAATCGGCCAGATTTGCTTGCGCAGATATATCATCTCTCGTTTCATCTCGTGGATGATTTCCAGAGTGTCACGGGTGGGATTATCAAGGAGTTCCGTTTCAATATCTTCAATTTTGTCGCCCAGTGCTTCCAGAATGACAAAGTAGTGATCCACAATGGCATCAATGAGGGCATAGGCCAGATAATCGCATCCTGCTTTGCGAATTCGGGTTTTGGGCTTGCGGATTCTTTCTCTGACGGTTTTGAAAACATCGCCCTGGATTTCCTGGAAAGTAATCAGAAAATTCGACCCCAGAACCAGGCTGAACTGCTCAGAGCTGATTTTTTCGGCATTTTCGTTGTAATGCAGCATTTTTAGAACGACAAAAATTAAATCTTCGAACTCCTCGGTTTTGGGTCGCTGGCCGGTATTTAATATGTCCTCCAGAACCAGCGGATGAAGGTTAAAATGTTGGCCGACTTTTTCGATGATGTCTATTTCATGCAAGCCGTCGATGTTGATCCAGGTCACCGTGGGTAAATCTTTAAGTGGAAACGCCTCTTCAATGCCGTCGAGCATACTTTCTTGCAAATGCGCCTCATCATAGTCAATGAGGGTGATTCGGGTTTCATCCACCTTTTGTTCACCAACATGAACCAGTGTTCCCGGAGATGATCCCGCCTTCTTAAGTTGTCTTTTAATAAATCTCGGCATAACGTAATTCCTTTCCGACAGAAAAAGATCAGGGTTCCTGACCTTTGAGCATTTTTAATTTAAGCTGGCGTTTATCGTCGTTGGCTACGTAGATGGTTCGGGACGGAAAAGCAAAATCGATATCCTCGGCTTCAAACCGGCGCGTGATCTCAAGACAGATTTTTTGAAGCCATTCCTGATATTCCCAGTAATTTGGCGGATGATACCAGACCACCACCATGATGTTGAGACTCCAATCATTGAAACCGTTAAAAAACACTCGCGGCGGAAAATCTTCCTTCATGCCCTCGTGATTTTCCAGAATTTCCCGGATGATTTGTACGGCTTTTTCCACCTTGTCTGGGGGAGTATCATAGGTGATCCCGATATTGGTGAGCCACCGGATATGGGGCCGTTCGCCGATGTTTTCCACAGAAGAGTTAACCAATTTTTCATTGGGAATGGTCACCAAATGACCGGTAAGTGTTCGTATTTGGGTACTCCTGAAGCCGACGTTTTCAACGGTTCCGTCATATTTGTCAATGGTGATCCGCTGACCCACCTGAAACGGTTTGTCGAAAAGAATGGTGAGCGTTCCGAAAAAGTTGGCGATGGAATCTTTGGCAGCCAGGGCCACGGCCAGACCGCCGATGCCCAGAGAGGCAAGCAAGGGGCCGATTTTAAGCCCGGTCATATTCTGAATGATGATCATAGCACCGATGAGAATAATAAACAGCCGAGTTGTTTTGCCGACAATGGGAACCAACATGTCGTCGATGGTGCTTTCGGTAGCAGCAGCCCATCTTTTCAGATATATGTCCAAGACCTCTACCAGACGGAGGATAAACCAAATAATGGCGATGGTAGCACCGACATATGCAGCCTTCTGCGCAACCAGATGTACCAGGTTTTCTCCGGTTTTTGTATGGAAGTGGGTGTACAAGGGTGATAAGGCGCCGTAAATGCCGTACGACCAGACAAACAGGGAAAGGGGACTTGAGAGAGATCCCAGAAATTGTTTTCTCCATGAGATAATGTCTTCATGCGGCGGTGTCTTTCTAATGGCAATATTGATCACCCATCTAAGCATCCGCTCCAAAAGGATCACCAGAAAGGTCAACAATAGGCAAAAGAGCAGTTTTAACCAGGTAATTCCTAAGAAAACTTCGGTATCTATCCATTTGCCAAGTTTTGAAGATGCTGCATCACTAAATTTGTCGATACGCTGTCCAATTCTTTGGCCGGCTTTGTCCATGCCCTTTTCTTTTATGGCGTGAATTTCGTTTTTATCGGCTGAAACTTGGAGTGAGTCATTGTTGTTCTTGGCTGGTTGAGTGGTTTGGGTTGAAACAGATTCCTTAGGGCTCTCTCCCTTTGCAGCGGGTTTGGCGAAAGGATTACCGGATGACAGTACCCAGAAAATAATGCTAAAGTAAAGGAGGGTTCTTAAAACCGACTTCAACTTAGAATACATTTTTTACACCATCTGAAATTAAGGTTGGTCAACATTAAAGCGGCTTTTGGGTGAGTGGTTTCAACATTGCATCTTCGGCAAACTCGCCAATCGCTCAATTTAGGTAAAATCAATGTTGTCTATTCTAATCAGTATAATCAATAATTTTTAAATGTCAATTTTAATGAGGGGGCGCCCATTCCATTTATTAGGTTGACTGAACGAGAGGTGAAGAATAATATAACGATCTGACAAACATATTAATTAAGCCTCGAATTTCCTTAAATATCAACAGAAAAAAGAAAGCATGTCGG
>CAXMTB010000203.1:4987-5471 GCA_964195835.1 uncultured Nitrospinaceae bacterium
ACACCCTGGGGGTGATGCTGCTTTTTATTTCAATGTGCTTTGACCTGATCGACGGATGGCTGGCCACCCGTTTTCAGTTGCACTCCACATTGGCGCATCTAGCCGACCGGGTCATGGATAAGATTGTCTATTCGACCATTTTTCCGCTGGTGGCGGTAGGTGCCATGTGGCGTCTTCTTTTTACCCCGGCTGCCGGTACCAAGGCTGAATTGCTGCACAGCATTTTTGTTTTGATTCTTTGCGTAACGGTTCTGGTCCGAGACAATTTTGCCCATTTTATGCGTTTTTTCACCATGCGCACCGGACCGGAACCTGAAATAAAAGAGTTTACGCGGCTCAGAACCATTGTGGCGGCTCCGGTCGGCACGCTATTGTACGCGCATGCTTTTTTTGTCACCGGGGGCCCGGATTTCAAGATTTACACCTGGATTTCCTGGATGGGGAATCTACCCTTGCGGGTTCTGTTTTTAATCGAGATCATCTT
>CAXMTB010000204.1:0-5437 GCA_964195835.1 uncultured Nitrospinaceae bacterium
CCTCAACGAGTCGGTCAATATCTACAACATCCGCATCGAGCAATTCCCCGATGTCATCATTGCCCGCATCTTTAACTTTGCTAAGCGTACCTTGTGGCAGATCGACCCCGAACATCGCCAGGATGTTAAGGTTGAGTTTAATCACACCTGAGGGCTTTAAGCTATTCACTGAAATAAAAAGCGGGCTCTGTCTATGTAAGACGAGCCCGCTTTTGTATATCTCTTTTATGCCCCCCCTACTTATGCTCGTTGGCGCAGGATGACATGTCCTCGTTATCGCTATGCAGATCAGTAGACACTAGAGTCATGGCCGGTCGAAATTTTTGTGTACGACCGCTTAACCATCCTTTATAATATGCTTTCTTTAGCAACCCAGAACCTTTCGGGTTGCCTTGTCTCTTCTGCAATGTTTGATAACCTTCCGGGGGGTTTTCTTGGCACTTTTCGTACGTATTATTCTTTTCTTTGCCTTCTTGTTGAGTTCAACCGCAGGCTATGCAAGTGAAAAAACAGGTTTTGAAATGGGTGCCCGTGGTGGCGTCAACGATAACCGCAACTATGAAGAGTATACGGCTGGAGAGATTTACCTCCTGATGGATTTGCCCTGGCAGATATCTCTAACAAAAGCCGCCATCCTGCGAACCAGGCTCGATGCTGGTGTCACTGTCCTTGAAGCAGTTAGTGAACATAGCGTCATGCTGGCTATTGGTGGCGACCTGTTTCTGCCCATGCTGGATGATCGTCTTGAGGTTGAGGTCGGATTACGACCGGCCTTTTTGCATGATTATAAAATTGGAGATGATGATTTAGGTGGCAACCTTCAGTTTACATCCCATGCCGGCATGACTTTACGATGGCATGAAATGAGTCTTAGCTATCGAATTCAGCACACTTCGAATGCGAGCATTTATGAGCAAAATAAAGGGTTAAATCTTCACCTGATCGGATTGGGTCGCCGATTTTAGCCACCAGGGGGATTTAACCCTTGGGTAAGGAAGGCCTTTACGGTGAAATCGCACCACTTTTTCCCATCTTATGGGGGATGTTTGTTTCCTGTTATTATTATATGTTTCAAAGTATGATAATTTTTTCTGCACTCGTTGATTCAATTTCTGGATGGTGGTCAATTCAATATTCGATTGACTCCTTCTAACGTAGGAAAAAATGTTTTATCATTGGAAATACCGCACCAGACAAGAGGCGACTGCTGAGATCTGCGAAGACACCGAAGTGTTTTTCAATCGACAAAGACGACATCCGAGCCTTGGCAACATCTCCCCGAAGGCATACTGGAGGAAATTCATCAGACAGCAAGGTGCTCTCTGACCAACTTATGGTGTCCACTATTGCGGACCGACCTCAGATATCTTTGAACAATTTTTTGCGGACACTTGCTCCTCAATGAAGTCAATCACTGGGATTTCTAACTGAAGGCCATTCAACTTGTTGATTCGAGGCAAGCCTCCTGGGCTGACGCAATTAATTTCGACCAATTTACCGCCGATGATATCAATGCCGACAAAGTACAAACCATCCTGGACAAGACGATCACCGATTAAAGAACAAATATTCTCTTCCATCGGGCTCATCTGGTGTGTCATGGCCAAACCACCGGCACTGATGTTCGCACGAAAATCGACACCATGCGGCATGCGGCGATAAGATCCAAGATACTTACCATTGAGCATCATAATGCGTACATCACCCTCGGTTTTGACCGCTTCGAGATACTCCTGAACCATGATCGGTTCACGACGAGGGTAAGGTTCATCAGTTCGGAGGTAGAAATCGATCAATGAGTTGAGGTTCTCCGGGTCCTTTGAGCTCACTTTGATGACCCCCCGCCCGCCAAAACTTCGCAGAGGTTTCATCACCATGGTACCACCAAAATCGTCGATAACTTTGCGCAAGCGGACCGGGTCTCGAGAAACGTGGCTTTCAGGGATAACGTCCGGAAAATTGAGGGTGTAGAGCTTGCTGTTGCCGAGGAGTTGGCCACGCAGGCTATTGACCATAAACACCTGTTCTTCCACGGAAGAGAGTAGTTGCATGATCTCATGGTGTAAAGGTGGGGGTGTTCTTAAAAACAAGGCATCGAGCTCACTAACCTCCTCGAAGCCCAGCTTATCGTTTTCAACACAATCGATTGCGCTCTGCCAGTATGCGAGAAGATCCAGGCCAGGGGCTGAGATGATTTCGTGCATACGACTCATGACCCTGTTATCTCGGATATAAAGATCGTGGAATTCGAGAAAGAACACCTGATGCCCCCTTCGGTAACACTCGTACATCAGAAGCAGGGTGGTTTCGGTATTCGGATCGATATCTGTCATTGGATCTCTCAAAAAAGCAATTTTCATTACATTTCACCTTTAGCAGTAATTTTGTTAAAAATCATGTCAGCCTGATCATCTCGACCCTCAAGTAGCTCCGCACACCTCGCCCTCAATTGCTATGTGACGCTCTCCCCGATGCCGGGCGGGCAGCAGAAAGTCTACCAGAAATGGATCCGGGTTTGAAGAGCGATCGATGCCGTAGGGACACATGGTTCCCAGGAAGACCTCTCGGATCAGCAAGTACATCCCATACCCTTTTGCCCTGGAGGTCAGCCCACCGAGCAGTCTCAACAAAGTTGTTCAGGACAACACTGGAACTATTAATAAAAAACAGCAGCAGGGTCATTCCACAGAATAGCCCTATCTCGTCTTCGTAGATCTTAAGCCATCGAAGTAATTTTTTTCATGGGTGCCTCAATCCGCTTCACTGGAGCATTAAGCTGGAGGTAAGAAACTAGGGCAAGCGCCCCTCCTTGAAAATAACCGAGGCTGAATGAATGGCTTTATTTAACTCTTGGGTCAAACGTCTGAACTGGAGCGGATAGATTTCACCAGTTACTTCGTCGCAATAGATTTTTTTGATGTCAATGGGAATTGTCAGGCAGGTTTTTGGGAACTCTCGCTGTACCCACTGCAAAAGATAACCTTGTCCCCAAAATACATCATTTTCAGCCATCGTTAGTTTTACTCTGGGAAACTTGATGTCTGCCAGGACCTGCTTCCATTGACGGACAAACAAATGTTCGTCTTCCCGTTTGAACTTAGTGGTTCCTAAGTTGAACAATGGTGTTTCGCGATCGATTCTTGAATAGTTGTAGGAGTGGACATCGATTATTAAGCAATATCCGAAAAGCTCGACAAGTTTGTCAACCAACACGTTGAACAGAGCATAAAATTTCTCGTGTCTTTGTTTCGCAAGCGATGAGAGAGGGTGAATGTCCTTTTTCCATATTCGCCGACCGAAAGCAGTGGTTTGGTCACAATGCTTGGGAGATCTATTAAGGTCGTAGTAATAGCGGGAATCCATCCCCGAAAACACGATAGGCTGAGAAACAACCAGCTTGGCAGTATGAGGATCTTCCTCGAAGATACGGTTTTTGGAATCTAGAAGACAATGTTGCTCCAGTTCAAACGGGAAACCAGAACCGTCATGCAGCGCCACGCATACCAGGGGGACATACTCCTTGATGCTGATCTTCCAGATGCCATCAGAATCAATCGCGTTAAAGCATTGCTGATTTCTGATCTTTGCGAGGGCTTTTGTTTGGCATATTTTTGTATCGATTACATTTTCCGAAGAAACAACCGGGTTACCAATTGTTTTTGTGTGATTTGTCATTATTTTTCATCTAAGGTTCAAAGTGTCATAACAAAAAGAAATAGCTTTTTTTGCAAAACAGGTGCTTTCTCCATTCATATCAAGAAAAGAGCCTTTTGTAATTATATCTGTGACTGTTTGATAATCCACAAACTTTGTATTTCTGTGTGGAACTCCTTGAGAAATCAGAAACTCATCTTTACTTCTTAAATCCAATAAGGAATATGATTTTCTCGAAAACTTTATATCCCCTCCTTTTCCAACACGATAAATACCGGCTTCTAATTCTCCATTATTGTATACAGCTTTACTGCTATTAGAATATAAATGTATGTAAGATCCGTTCATCGTTCCTTTCATTTCTTTGTTCAAAGATTCAACATCTAGAACATAATCATCCCTATCTAAATACTGTAATATTTGTATTGCTTGAATTGATGGCCGTTTATGGACTTCTTGAAGCATTGAAAAAACAGGGAAAGATCCAATCAATCTAACATTCACTTCAATTGCATAAAGTATTTTTTTGTCATCATCTAAAACAAAATCTAAACCAAAATACCCTTTATAGCCTTCTTTGTTTTTTAAATAATTCCCAATTTTCTCTGCCGCGCTATATGCTTGTTTCTTGATAATTTCAGAAAACTTTGCACTGGTCCATTCGTTACCGCAATATACCCCTGTTCCTTTCTCTTTTTTAACTACTTCCGGAGCATCAATGATTTGATTATATAAATCTGTATAAACTATTCCTTCCTTTGTACAACAGACCCCCATTACTGGTGACAATTTTCTATTTACATACTTAGTTATCCTGATCTTACCAAGTTCATTTTTCCGTTTCTGTTTGTTAAACCTTTCAGAAGACATTGCTATATAAAAATCTTCTTTCGAATGTATAATAAAGGTACCAGAACCACTAAAAGAGATTGGAAATTGAATTACTATCCTATCCCCCAACGATTTTACAACCTTATCGTAATCAATATGTTCTTGGGATAAAATCATGTACGGTGGAACAGGAAGATCTATTACCTCCAACATTTTATTAAAGTCAATCTTATTGTCATATTTTTTTCTTACATTGTAATCACTGCCAACTATTGTCCAATCATGTTCTTTAAAAGCATTTACCAAACCTTTGCTCATCCTATAAATTAATAAAACAGGCTTTTCCTTAAAACTATTCAAATGGTTAATTATACTATCATCTTTCAACGTTGAGATTGTTTTGCTATTCTCATCCTTTCCTGTTTGATTATATGTCGACTTCATATACGGACAATCTTCCCCTTTTATTTCACCTCTGATTTTTCCTCCCATAAAAAATGATATTTTGTGTTTTTGGGCAATAACTTCTGCCTCCTTTGAATTCAAATAAGTAAGAATCTCAAAGTTATTTACTAAGTTTTCTATGCCAATTAATGGATTATATGGATATTTATTCACTGCAAAAAAGGGTCTTTCTATTGTTCTAAAGTAGTTTTTCAAAGAATCAAAATCTTTTATAATATGCTTTTTCATCTTTTTTTATTAATTACCCCTGTGCGATGCGACTAAAGTTGTACCGTGGTCATCGTTCTATGGCTTTAATTCGTCCTAGCAACCTGTCGGACTAACCATGAACTGGCTGCAAATTCGCCTGTTTGGCCCATATCTCAGCTCCTTTTCGACCAATAGCTACGGCTATTACTCTCAAAAGAGCTAAAATCTGTTCTCAAACGGTCAAATTTTCGCTTCAGCCCAGATAGTCCGACAGGCTGCTAGGGCAAATGACTATTAG
>CAXMTB010000205.1:0-5429 GCA_964195835.1 uncultured Nitrospinaceae bacterium
CGTCATCAAGGGACGGCTGCTCTAATGCATGTTCTTCCAAATAGGCAATTGCTTGCTCGATGCGTCTGTAATCAGGATTGTCCAATTGTGCACCTCCACATCCAACGATTCTTGGGGATTGTTTCTGTTATTTTATAGAAGAGATCCTTGCCTTTACAATCCATGCTATTATTTTGGGTAATCGGGCTAAGCGTCAGAGTTGAAGAGTTTAGGGCGACCATGACAACCTTTCCCTTGCAACTGACAGTAAAACTCATACCGGGGAGGATCAGATGATCGTTTAGGTCACCACTCTGGGTTAACCAAATCTCCCCGTCCAGACAATAAACAGTCACCCCTTTAGCGTTTTTCTCGATAGCCAGCAGCTCTTTTTTCTTTAGATGAATTTTCATAGCTCACCTCCTTAACCCCAGCATATTGAAGTACGGAAAGTGGAACCACCCGATTCTTGCTACCACCTGGCGTTTATTTCACTTACGGATAGCGGCGTTTGGGAAGACAAAATTATGGCCACCAGGGTTCGTTCCTTGGTGGCCTTTCTTAGTGCGCCTGGCAGGGCGCGTGGTGCGTAAGCACCATCCATTCAGTCGTGGTGGCTGAATGGTGACTTGGAGGTGAAAGTCCTCTGCGGACCCTGATGACGGGAACCGCTAGCCGGACGGCAAGGGTGTCCATCGTGAGGTGGAATCTGAAGGAAGCCGCAGGCAAACTTCCGGCCCGACGAACAGAAATCGCATACGAGGCAGTTCCATCCGGGCGAGAAGGCTAATGTCTTCAAAGCCCGATAGTCATCCGGGAGGGTGGGGCTGTAGATGCGGCGGGTATATGGAAGGAAGGTCGCGTGAATTACCCTGGGAGATCTGTCGGTCTGCCTTGAGCTAGGTGCATCGTAAGGTGCATCGATGGGCCGACAGAAGTCAGCAGACGCCATAGTAGCTGTCCTAACCACCACAGCGAAGGGCTGAACCTGATATGCAGAGCTAAACCACTTTTCTGAACGTTTTGAGCAGATGCCTCGCAAGAGGGCCTAAAACTGGAAGTAACGACCGGAAGTCGTGAGGTAAAGCTGGGCGCTTATAGGACGTCAGGCATTGTTGGTTGATAATGCAGACGCAAATCAGGAACCGCCGTATACGGAACCGTACGTACGGTGGTGTGGGAGGACGGCGGGGGTAACCCCGCCTCCTACCCGATAGTCACGACTTCCGAGAAGAAAACCGGCTTATTATTGATAGAGGTATTTAGGAAGCTAAAACAATGGCCACCAGGGTTCGATCCTTGGTGGCCTTTCTCGTATGTCAGGGTTTCCAGTAATCCTGCTTTACATCTAATTCCACATGCTCAAAACAATGTAGGAGGATAAATAAGAATCCATCGCTTTGACTTTAGCTCTTGGTTAGGTAAAGTTTTTACGTCTTATTTGATGGCTTCCATGGGGAACGGAATGGTGAGTAGGCAAGCAGGACATTCTAAACAAACTTTAGACCGCTGTTGTCGGCTTACGCTGACCAGCGGTTTTTCTTGCGTGACAGGACTGTCAGTATAATTGGGAAGATTCAGGGTGTGACGGAGATTGACCAAGAAAGTCAGAGGAGGGGGCAACCAGTTTGATTCCAATTAGTAAGATGGGTATGACACTCAGACCAGAATTTATGTGTGGAGGCTACTGTGACCAAAAAGAAGATTTTGGTTGTTGAGGACGAAGAATCCCTATTGAAGCTACAAAGCATACTGTTGACCATAAGGGGCTACACAGTCGAAGGGGCGATGGATGGTCAGGCAGCATTGGAGGCAGTGGAAACGATGAATCCTGATCTGATTCTTCTCGATATTATGCTTCCCAAGATTGATGGCTTCGAGGTGTGTCGGCAGGTAAAGGCTAACGAGGCAACCCGTCATATTCCGGTGGTCATGCTTACGGCGAAAAAGAGCAAGGCAGACCGTGTAATGGGTGAGCAGGCTGGAGCCGACGTGTATATAACAAAACCTTACAAGGCATCGATCGTCATTGAAACCATTCAGAGGCTACTCTCTTGAATGTCGGCCTCATTGCCCTCAGGGGATGTTTATAGTTTGTCACGACTTCTGAGAAGAAAAACGGCTTCTTATTGATAGAGACATTTAGGAACACAAAACAATGGTCACCAGGGTTCGTTCCTTAGTGGCCTTTCTCATATGTCAGGGTTCGTGAGAATCCTATGTTTGGGTAATTATGTAACCGTAAATACAATGCGAGTATAAATAAGAAACTCTCAACTTCTGCCTTCTTTAATGACTTTTCCATGGTGGCGGACGGCGCGATTTTTCCAAGGCTTCTTGAGCTAACGAATGTTGGCCAAGCTTGGTGAAAATTAGATACATGTTGTAATAACACTTTTGGTCGTAAGGACTGAGTGACAGAGTCTTGTTAAGGTACTCAATTGCCTCCCTAGGTTTACCATTTAGATATAAGGTTATCCCCATATTGTGATTGGAAACGGAACAGTCTGGGTTGACCGCCAGAGCATGTTCCCACAGTATGGCATTATTACTCCAATGCTGCGATTGTTGAAAACTTAAAAATGCAAAGAAAAGGCAGATACAAGTGATTAGTGTCACGGATGTTTTGCGATAAATATCAACAGCTTTTCGTGTTGCATGCAAAAATAAAAATATCAAACCAGGAAGAATCGCATACCAGTATCTGTCCGCCGTCAGCATTGCCGAGGGCCAGAGATTAGATACCGGCAACCAGAAAGCCAGGCACCAGACCAGCGCAAAAAACACATTTGAATTTTGTTGCTTTCCTGAATGGAAGAGAATGGTTATCACAGCAATTGTTGTGATAATTGACAGAACAACCGGAAATTCAAACCATGTGTCTGGAGCTGGAATGGCATACGCGGGTGCCAGATTAACAGGCCAGATTATCTTCGGCATCATCGTTCCCCACGATTTCAACAAAAGAAGGATATAATCTGTTAAGTCAGGCTTCGGGTAATAGTTCGCGCGACTAATTATTTCCCAAGCATTTAATTGCAACTCTCTTATGCCGCCTATAGATACCAACTTCCAAACATATGCAAGGCAACCGAGTCCGAACAAAATCATGAGTGATTTAATTGGCGACAGTCTTGCCAAAAGACGTTGACCGGGTGAAATAAAGCGGTATTCATAAGCTAACCAAAGGAATGGAACCAGAAGGGCATTTTGCTTTGCTTGGCAGGCTATTAAGTAGAATATAACGCTGCAAAAAAATAACACGAGTCGACGACTTTTTTGACTCTGATGGGCCCAGCCAAAAATCAGTAGCGAAAAGATAGAAAAAGCTAAAGATAGACTGTCTTTACGATTTGAAATATTGGCTACAACTTCGACATTCAGGGGATGTACCAGGAAGAGTAATGCTCCCAAAAATGCAGGAAGGCTTCTTGAGAAAAGCTTACGTGCTAAAACATATATAAGTATTGCGTTTAGACCATGCCAAAAAAGCTGCTGAAAATGATAGCCGAAAGGATTGTTGCCAAAGAAAACAAAGTCTAATAGAAATGTAATTTCTCTCAATGGCCTTCCAGGACGGGTGTCGTTAAAGAACCCAGACAATGACTTTGTGTCGGGGTTGTTAACTAATACACCAAAGTCATCGATGGACCAATCATGATAAAAGTTTTGATGAAAAAGAGCATATGTGAGTATCAACAAGAAAAGACAATGGATTACAGGAGATGAATATCTCAGATGAGATTTTAGTGTTATATAAAGCGACTTGATATTTTTCTGCAAAGGAAGGAGCCCCCAATGATTTTGGCAGTGTCATACAGTTAAAGATTGTTTCTTAGCAATTCCAAAACGTATTGTCAATTTTGGATAATTTATTAGGCATCTGGTTCCTGCATGTTTTCAATCAAACGAATATGCAATGAGGTAAAAAATTTTAAAAATCACGACTTCTGAGACGAAAACGGGCTTCTTATTGATAGAGGTATTCAAGAAACTATTTAATACGCAAAACTATGGCCACCAGGATTCGATCCTTGGTGGCCATTTCTTAGATGTCAGGGCTTATGGTTCTAATTGGCACCGCTTCCCCTTGATATCCTCGATGGTACTGCTAATATTGATCTATAAAAGTTGGTATTGTCGGAATAGTAAAGTTTACAAATGGTGAGATTTAAATGCTAATAAATGAACTCATGATCGACGAAAAAATCCTCGTCATTACACCTGACGAATCCTTGAAAACGACTGACTTTGAGAGACTTTCCAAAGAAGTTGGTTCGCACATAGAAGCAAAGGGCACACTTAATGGTCTGATGATCTGTAGTGAATCCTTCCCTGGTTGGGAAAACTTCAAGGCTTTAATCTCCTATATAAGATTCGTCAAAGAGAATAATCATCTTATTAAAAAAGTTGCAGCCGTGACAGATAGTGACTTCTTGACTGTCTTGCCACGAGTAGCTAGCCATTTTGTTCAGGCTGAAGTTAAACACTTTTCCTACCAGGATAAAGATGTGGCCTTTGATTGGCTTAAATCGAGTGATAACTAACAAGGACTTTTCATCAAAAGGGATATAAATCTGACACTGATCTAATAATCTTTTCAACCTGGCAGGGGGCTCTTATAAACCACGACTTCTGAGAGGAAAAACGGCTTCTTGTTGATAGCGATATTTAGGAAGCTTGTTATTTTAAATCAGAGACGCTGTTGCGAAATCAATTGGAGTGACTTGAAGGGTTTCTTCTCAGAGCAGGCATAGCCATGGAAACGACAAAGTGAGAAAGTAGTAGGGCGCTGATGAGTGAAGTGGCGGCGATTGTTAGTGCACCATTTAGGATAGCGCTGAAAACAACAAAAAAGCCGAAAGAATAGACTGCAAAACCACTTGGCATACTTGCCTTTATGATTTGTTTTTTCTCTGAAGGTTTTACCCCAAAGTGACACTCTTTCCCGCAAACCCAACAAATCCTTGTTCCGTATAAGAAGCTTACTGTTGCTGTTACAAAACAAAACATTCCGCTAACCATGTCAAACATAAATCAACCTTTCGTTAGGAAGGGCCAATTATACTCTCACAAGACTAATTGTAAAGAATTTTAATCTTGAAGCAGAGACTCTCCATGAACAGTTAATTTCTTATAAGTCACGATTATCGGTAAAAAAAGCCCCAGCCTGCTTCCAAGGTCGGGGCTTTCCTATAAATCCTGTTGCAACTCATTCTCACATTACCTAAGGATATTTAGTGTGGCTGGTTAGGACAAAACACAGTCTGTCAGTTCAAGTTTCGATTACGCAAAACAAAGCCCACAAAAAGCAACGACCTGCTGTCTTTCTTCAATCTGGAATCAATCCACAAACCAACCTACAACCAACCTTGCCTCCAAGACACACAAAAGCCCTCCCACAATTCGTGAAAGGGCTTTCAACAATTTGGTGTCCCCATGGGGATTTG
>CAXMTB010000206.1:0-5427 GCA_964195835.1 uncultured Nitrospinaceae bacterium
CTTGCTCATTGCCGAACGTATTTTTTCGAGCCTGTTTTTCAAGTTCTTATTCTGTAAAACTAACTGTTCAGTTCTCATTACAACACTGCTGACGGAACTGTATTTTTCGAGTCCAAATTCTGAACCTATCTCCGCAAAAATAAAAACTTTAATTAGCCACGGATACACACGGATGAACAAGGACAAAAACTACTAGTTGTGCGATTGTCGGCATACGAAACTGCCGACGATTGACAGTCACAACTAGTAACTTGCTACCCTGCGGGGCTATTAAAGAACAAATCTTTTAATCTCTACCTTTGGGTGATAGAAATTAATAAGTAGGCCCACTTGAATGCCGGTTGCTTTAAGTGGGGCTTGTGGGGTCGGGCCAAGCTATCTTATTGCTTTTATCTTTATTGCGCATTAAGCATTTCCCATCTTGACAGCAGTACTACTCTCTGGTACTATCTTAAACAATGAACAACAAACAGCGTAAGACTCTTCAATCCATTTTTAAGAGACCCACGCCGACGAGCCTCGAATGGCGTGCCGTTGCATCTCTTATTAAAGCATTAGGAGGTGAAGTTAAGCATGGTGACGGCTCCAGGGTGCGAATTGACCTGAAAAATATATCTGTAAATATCCATAGCCCTCATCCACAAAAAGAAATTCCCCGTTACGCAGTCAGGCTCGTCAGAGAATTACTGAAACGAACTGGAGACAGACCATGAAAACTATATCATACAAAAACTACATTGCTTACATTGAACCCGATCTTGAAGATGGGATTCTTGTCGGCCGGGTAGTTAACACACGGGATATTATCGGCTTTCACGGCGAAACAATTTCTGAAGCAATTGAAAGTTTCCACGCAGTAATCGAAGAATACCTTGAAGACTGCAAAAAAAGAGGTGTCGCCCCTAACAAACCATACTCCGGTCGGTTCAACCTTCGTGTTCCTCCGCTTCTTCATAGCGAAGTTGCGGCTGCAGCTGCAAAAGGCAACAAAAGCCTCAATCAGTGGGTTATAGATGCCCTCGACCAAGCGGTGCATACAGATTGAAAGCAATGAGCGCAGGGTCCAGGGCTCAGGGAGCCGGTTTTTCATCGCCACCATTTTAGGACTTAACCTTTTCATTTGCCTAAGTTTCAACGTCCTTTTCAGCTTTTTAATCTCCTGCTTTATTTTTTCGTATTCATTCATTTTACGTTTAAGAAAATTGACAGTTATCTTTGCTTTCTGCTCAATGCCTTGTGGTGTGAGTATATACATATAGGTCTTCTGGGGTCGGGCCAAGCTATCTTATTGATTATCCTAAATTAATGTTCCAGTAATAAAAGATTCGGGGACACAACACCTATCTCCGAAAGAAAAACTTATTTTTGTAAGTTCAGCAAGTTGCCATACATGGCAAAGTAAATCTTTTTTCCTTGCATAATTGTTATCTGTTTCAGGAATTTCTCTGTTTTCTTTCCATATCGGGAAAACTAAAATTTATAAAAAAAGGCAGGACCATTGTCGATCCTGCCTTTCACTGCTGTATTAACAAAAAATAATTATATTTTTAATGTGATTAACCACCTCTGCGTTGCGCTTTGTTCTATCAATCAAGCAATAACATCATAAAAGGTAAACCCCTTTTGCATTTCGAGGCTGAATCTGTTGGGTCGGATTCGCATTGGAGTTCTTCAACATTGGAAAAGCCGTCGCCGTCATAATCTTCAGCCCCGTCTGGTGTGCCGTTATCGTCGGTATCACTCAGGGTGGGATTGGTGCCAAGGGATGTTACCTCGAGCCCGTCGTTTAAGCCATCACCATCGCTGTGCTGTATGCTGTCCATCAAAAAATGCATTGATTGTAACCGATAGTATAAATTTATATCTGCATATCAAATAAATATGCAAAACTGCCTTTTTTCTCCATCAGTTCATCATAGCTGCCGCTTTCCACGATTTTTCCTTTCTCCATGACAAATATCCGATCAGCCATTTTGACCGTTGACAACCTGTGACTGATGAAAATTGCAGTGGCACCTGCAGCCAGATCTTTAAATCTCTGGAAGACTTCATATTCCGCCCTGGGGTCTAAAGAGCTGGCCGGTTCATCAAGCAAAATAATCTGTGATTTTCTTAAAAATGCCCGTGCCAGAGCAATTTTCTGCCACTCGCCCCGGCTCAGTTCCTCGCCGTTGTCAAACCATTTGCCGAGGATGGTTTCATAACCATGCGGCAACTGCCTGATCAACTCATCGACGCCGGCCTGGTCTGCAGCAGTTTGAATGCGTTGTTCATCCACTGGTTGATCAACATTGCCAAACCAGATATTTTCATTTGCAGTCAGGTAGTATTTGACAAAATCCTGGAACAGCACGCTGATCTCACGGCGCAACAGCCTGATCTCGAACTCCTTCAGGTCTATCCCGTCAAAAGAGATTGAACCATGCTGCGGGTCGTATAACCGGCAGATCAGCTTTGCCAGGGTGGTTTTGCCGCAGCCGTTCCTGCCGACCAGGGCTACTGTCTCACCCGGTGCAATTGTCAGTGATATATCCTCAAGTACCTTGCGGGTGGTGGACGGATATTGAAAACTGACACTGTCAAAGACAATTCCCTGCTGGATGGGTATAGGAAGCGGCGTTGGATGGGCAGATTCTTTGACCTTTGGTCGCAACTTCAGAAAATCAAAGAGATTGGACAGGAACAGGTTGTCTTCGTACAGGGAAGCCATGCCGCCTAGGAGGTCGCGCATTGCATTCAGGCCCCTTTGAAAGGCCTGAAAAAACATGACCATATCTCCCAACGTTATATGGCCATATACAGTCTTATAGGCAATGTAAGCAAAAGAGCCGAAAACAGCAATTGTTGCACTGGTCTGGGCCATAAAATCAGCCATGGACTGTTTTTGGGAAAGAATAAGTTTTTCTACGCGGAGTTGTTTCTGCAGTTTGCTGAAGCGTTCGATCAGCAGGTCACCGAGACCGAACAGCCGCACTTCTTTGGCATATATATCACCGGTGAGTATCCAGTTCAAATAGGAGGCCTGGCGTTCTGTTGTTGTTCGCTGCCGCTGCCATTGAAACAATTTGTTCGAATAGTGGATACGCACAAAGATGCCGGGCAGAACAGCAACAAAAAGGATAACCGCAATAATCCAGTGCAGGGTTATGAGCAGGCCGGCCATAGCTATCAGGGTAACGCTGTTTTGTACCAACCTGACCAGGTCATTGACAATGGCAGTGGGACGGTAGGGGCCTTCCTGCTGAGCCCGGTGCAGGGTGTCGAAATATTGCGGATTTTCGTAATATTCCAGGTCCACCTCCACTGATTTTGCATGCATGAGATCAAAAACATGGTCGGTGACCGCCAGGGACATGGCCTGATTAGCCATGTTGGCAAGCAACTGGCAGAGTGCATAAAGCAGGGCTATACCTGCAGCAATGCCTATAAAAAACATGACCTGCCTGAATGATTCTGTTTTATCAGCAGCAGTCATTGAAAGCATTACACCATCTACAATCAGCTTCATGAGATAGAGGGCCGCCAGGGGCAGTATTCCCTGGATAATCTGCATTAACAGGTTTGCAAGAGTCCAGCCGGGAGTTGCCTGCCAGACCAGGCGAACGGCCCGGTTAACCCGTAAGGCCTGCAGTATTTTTTCTTTTATAGGCTTTTGCATTGGATTTCAGGGTAAAAAGTTATGCCTGAAAATACTGTAACTACCGAATTCAGTAAAGGATATTCCTGATTGAATTGTAGTATTGGTCCCCAATAATATATCTCTAGGTTATTCAGGAAGGACGACCACGATAATTATTTGAATGGTAGCATTAAAAGTGTGAGACTACTATTTTGAATATTTCAACAGGACAATACGGAAAGAATGAGAGATAGAATATTGAAAATGAAAAGGTATTTGGAATGCAGAATGAAGTAACAGAAGACCGTGTACTGTTTTTGTCCTTTCCCTGAACGATTCAGGACTTAACCCTGATCTATGAGTTGTTTAGATGCGATATAAAAATAATATCATGCCCAACGAGTGCGCCCAAAATCCCTTTCCAGTGACTTTCCCAGTTACAGATTCGCTTGCCCCCAGGTAATTTTCTAACAAAAGGTACGCTTTTGGTACTGAGCAGCTTTTCTACGGTGAACCCGGATTTTTCAAGCCGTTTGATTTCGCGTATGGGTGAGACGACATCGTTACAATCCTCAGTCGTGAATTTAAATGTCGGCAATCGTTTCTGCCGCACCTCCTGAATGATAGACTGAAAAGCAAGATTCCAGCAGTTCCAGAGGGTAAATGCCAGAATGCCGCCAGGCTTCAATAGTCGCGCGCATTCCGGGTACAGTTGCTCCAGGCGAATATAACGAAACGAGCAATACCCACCAATAATAGTATCAAAAGAGTTATCGGGAAACGGAAGATATTCTCCCACGCCACGAATCAGCGAGTTTTTACCACGAGCGGCGCCTTGTTGCAGCAGTTGGAGTGAAGGGTCGAGTCCGATATACTGGCTCCCGCACTCCTCCACCGGTTTTTTCAGACGTGCCGTTCCGCACCCGATCTCTAAAATCATTTTCCCGTCCGCACACTGCGTCAGCAAGGGCGCGTCAATTGTCTGCAAACGTTCAGGTACGGTTTGGGTGATATACGCATCATAGTCATATCCCAGCTTGTTCCAACTGGCGGACATCTTTTTGATCGGCTCATTTATAAAACCTGGAATCAGATCGGGGATGCCGTCCACAATTGGGTAAACAGCATTACAGGGTGGACAGCGTAAAAGATGATCAACATGATCGAGTGCACCTTTGCAGGCGGGACATCTCAGGATTTCAAGCAATGTTAACATATACGGCTCTTTTTAGACGATGATAACCGGCGACGTATGGCACTGCCTAGCCCCCGCAGGCGTAGAGCGAGATGCAGCAGATACAATCCAAGCCAACCGGACCGCATCCACATCAAGCCCGCCCAATGCCACCTGCCACGATCCAGCACCCGGATGCGCCCATTGCGACTGGTCGTCACAGCCCGTCCCAAAACCGCCTGGCGTGGCAAAGGCCCCTCGCGGTGTTTTTGCGCGTCACCACGCAGATACACAGCATCTCCTTCAATCTGGATGACGCGGTGCAAAACATATTTATCCTCGGCGGATTGGGCCAGCACAATGTCTCCCCGAATCAATGAAGAGCGCGGCGGCATGAGCTCTACTGTCTCACCGTCGTGGATAAAGGGGAGCATACTGCTGCCATTAGCAGTCATGCGGACACCCTGACCGCGTTCCAGGGCAGCGCGAATGACCGGCATCAGTTCACGACCGGGGAGGACAATCATAGCACTGAACGCACGAGTTCAATGACCGCTGGCTCCGGACGGCAACGCAGGTGGAATACCGGCACCCGTTCTAATAATGTGTTCAAGTTGGCAAGGGCGTGTTGCAT
>CAXMTB010000207.1:0-5424 GCA_964195835.1 uncultured Nitrospinaceae bacterium
CGGTCTACCGTCAACGGCTTTGAAATCGATGGGTTTCTCAAGAAAACAGGTGGATATTAAAGAGTTTTTTATCGTATCCTTCAAAGGATCGTGGGGATGGGGGATGGCAACCCCTTTACCAATACCTGTTGATGTCAAATGTTCCCTTTCAAGCAAGCTTGAATAAAGTATTTCTTTGATACTGCTGGATAAATAATGGATGTTTTCAACAGCGTTTTTCAACACCGTTTCAACATCATCCCCCTTTATATCATATAAAAGACCACCACGTTTCATTGAAGGCAGAAGATTTTCCATTTTTGTCTGCTGTGGTGTTTTATTCACTTTTTCAGGAATTGAAAACGGGAGCTTATACATCGCAGCCCATTTTTCCAGAGTCGATTCATTAAATAGATATCTATCTCCGGTTTTTTGTATGGGTATCCTGCCCTGGCGAATCCATCGCTCCACGGCGCTTACCGGAAGACGAAGACACTGGGCGACTTCGTTTATTGTGAGTTTCATAAGAATAAAATCGTGTTACGATTTTCATTTGAATTCATTTCGCGTTATCTTGAGAGACAGGATCTTCTACAAGTAGCAGGGAAATTCAAATTTAAACTTTATTTAATAACTTGAATGTCATTCTAAATCAAGACGTTTTATCATTTGATGCATGTTGCTGGGTTTCTAATTCCGATGCCGACCGATGGGTGATGGTAATGTCGCGTTTCGGATAGGGTATCTCAATACCGTGTTCATCAAACGCTGTTTTGATTTTGTCGGTGACATGGGAAATGGTATCCATGCGCTTTCTGGCATCATCAATCCATACCCTGAGCTGAAGATCCACCGACGATTCTCCGAAGCTTCTCACAACAACCTTTGGGGCCGGTGTTTTTGAAATCCAGGACACCGATTCCGCAACATTTAGGATTAACTCCTTTGCCTTTTCAATATTCGCATCATATGCAATGCCAACGTTGATGCGAACTCTGATATTCGTTGAAATAATGGTGTAGTTGACGATATCCCGTTTCATGATTTCATTATTGGGAATGATGATCACAATATTATCCGTCGTCTTGATCTTGGTAGCCCGCAGGCCGATATCGAGGACATCTCCCCAAGAAGCACTTCCTGCCGGAGCACTCCACACTTCGATCCGGTCACCCACTTCAAACGGCCGATCGATAATCAAAAGCACACCGGCAATAAGGTTGGACAAGGTGTCTTTGGCGGCAAAGCCGATGGCAATACCGGCCACACCGGCACCTGCAATAAAAGGCATGACATTGACACCCAGGATATCCAACGCCAGAACAATGGCAGTCGCATAAATGATCGCCCCTGAAAATTTATTGATAAGGTCGAAAATGATATCATCGACTTTGGTTTTTGTTTTGTCGATAATATTTTTTTCAAAGTATCCCAGCAGGATTAACAAGAAATCTTTGGCTGGAGATGCCAGGAGTATGATCACAATTGCGTGAAAGATTTTTTCCAAAAGCAAAACATCGAAAAGTCTGATGAGATACGTACCGGTGACAAGTATCAGACCACAGAAAAGCGCCTTGCGGACAACGCTGATAATTTCGATATTGATTTTAAGAAAATTGCTTTTTTGGGTCTTTTTCTCAAAATAAACCAGAATGCGTTTTAAAATTATCCAGATGATATAGGTGCCGGCAATAGCCCCCAGAGTCTTGAATACCAGATGAATGTATACCGCCTTTATACCGGATGTCTTGGATATTTTCTCCAGAAAAGCAAAAATAAATTCCATAATTTCCTCAATATTTTATTGTCCCGTAAAAACTTATACCTAAACTGTGCGTTTCAAATATGACATTTTTTATTTATCCGTCAAGCCCCCTTTTTATTGAACCACTAAGCATGTCACATGGAAGAAGAATTAACAATTGAAAGGAAATACTTATGGGCCCTCTAATTCCTTTTTATCTATATCCGGTTTAAAGTCTTTACCTTTTTTCATGGCATCTTCAAGTTGGGCCTTTTCTTTGGCTGCCTGGCGAAAAGCCTTTTCAGCCTCCTTATCCGCCTGATCTGCGTCTGATTTCAATTTTAAAAGTCGGTTTTTTTCCTCTTCCGAAATTGGCTTGCTCTCCAGTTCGAGCAGCTTTTCTCTGGTGGATTCGGCGATTTTTCGTGCTTTGATCGACTCTTTTTCGGCTTCACCGGCTATTTTCTCAGCATCCTCAAGCGCATCCATGGCTGCCGCCATTTCGCCGGCTGCCCCCTCTTCAGGTTCGGCATCCAGTGCAATATCCTCGGCTGCCAAAACAAAGGCTGTGACCGGCAGCCGAGACACGATTTCCTCAATGGGCGCATCAATCGGACAGGTTATTTGATCACCCCAAAAGCGAAACGGCAAAAAGACAGCAGCAGCATCAGACGAATATTCCGAAAGTTTATCTATATCAGCATTTGTGACAATTATCGGTTCAGCCTCGATTCTCGCTTCTTCAAGATTGTTTTTCAAATCCGTTAAATTTTCCGGCGTATCCGCGCTATAACCGGCAGCCAGCACACGAATTTTGGCCGCGTCCCAATGTTCGCTGCGGGTGATTAAATAACCGAGCAGCAGCATCAGACGACTGGTGGCATCATTTAACCACCACACATCAATCCGCCGATCCTCACCAGGAATATTCTCGAGCGCGTTCCATTTATCTTCATCGGCATCCAGAACCACAATATTTCGCCCCAGACGATACGCCGCTCTCAAATTTCGTCCAAGGTTGATTTCTCTTTGGCCGTTTGTGATTTCCGATTCAGGATCCAGCCAGTTCAGCAAGATGGTGTTGGCTTTCAGCGGTCCGACACCGGTGGACTGGATCAGGGTATTTAAGGCAATATCGAGATCCGGAGCAAAAACCACAAGCGGAAACGCCGCAAAACCATGCGCAGCGATATCCGCCCGGAGTTCCGATTCGCTTTCCTCTTGGAGTTTCAGCATCTTGACCCCTTCTCCTTCTAAAATTTTAACAACGGTTGTCAGCCCGCTTCTTCCCTCGATCCATGAGGCAAAGCGCAGCAACCCGGGCCGCCTTTCAGCATACTTGGAAAAAGCGAGGATCTGGGGACGCCAGTCGCGATCATGTTCCGGTTCGATATAAGCATTTAAAAGATTCTCTCTGGCACGCTGCAAATAGTAGGATCGACGACTGTCGGCCCATCTCGCCGGACCGCTTGTTCGTTTGAGATACTGATGGATGGCAAACAATATGGAAATGGCAATCAGTCCAACCTTAAAATCAATGGCCAGCATCACCAGAAGACAGGCCAGAAATCCCAAGAGGCTGAGACGCAGATCAAACCATTTGAACTTCGGACGAAAAGAGGGGCTGGCTGTCCGGGCTTCGTAAAAAGTTGCGTAATTGAGCAATCCATAGGAAATGAGAAAAAACATGGAGACGACACGGGCGATGAGATTCAGTTGCCCTAAACCAATGGTTCCAAGAGCGATGGCTGCCGACAACAGCACCGCACGCCGTGGATTATCTAAAGGGCCGTCCCCTTTGGCAAACGGGAGCAGAATGGGGAAAATTCGATCCGAAGCCAGAGATTGAAGGATTCGAGGCGCTCCAAGAAAAGAAGCCATGGCCGATGATAATGTGGCGGCCACGACTCCGGCATCAATCAGAAAGCTAAAACGTGCCACCCGTTTCATTGAGCTGTAATCTTGGATCAACATCTCCTTGGGAAGAACACCGGCAAACACAATGGCAGCAGCAAAATAAACTATAATCGAAATGCCCACCGCCATAAAAGTTCCCAGCGGTAAGCTGCTCCCGGAGTCCTTCAGATCTCCGGACATGCTCACGCCCTGGGTAAAACCGGTCACCGCCGGGAAAAAAATAGCAAAGAGCACCCATATGTCGAGGCTTTCGGCTGGAGGTTTCCAGTTCTCTACCATTGTCGAAAACTCCCAGCGTGGGATACCGCCAACAAAAAAAGACACTAGCGCACCCACCAGAAGCACCATGACGACATACTGGAAACGGGTCGCCCAGTCGGCACCCAGCCAGGCAAAGATGAACAAAAAAGATATGGCTAAAACTGCGATAATCCTGGGATTGGCAAATATATTTTGCGGTAGCAGCACCGTCATGGCTTCACCGAATCCAATACAGTAAAAAGCAATGGAAACCGATTGTGCTAAAAACAGAACCAACCCAATGGCACCTCCGAATTCCGAGCCAAGGGTCCTTGAAATCAAGTAATAATCGCCGCCCCCCTTGACTTTAATATTGGTGGCAATTGCTGACAAAGATATGCTGGTCAGAACCGAAATGGCATTGGCGAGGGTGATGATGATCAAAGCGCGTCCGAATCCTGCGCTGCCGACCACATAGCCCAGTCGCAAAAATAGAATGATGCCTAGAATGGTCAAAACGCTCGGAGTAAAAACACCGGCAAACGTTCCCAGGGTACCTGTATTTTGATGGTTTTCGGTCTTGGTACCGATGGTTTTCATATGTTCTCCAGTTTGATGAAAATCGATGTTTGGAAGTGTTGAAAACCTGAAGTCATTATCTGCGGGTTTGTCGCCGAATTATTTTAGTTTTACAATAGCCCGTCTATTTTTGTTTCAACAGCATGTGTCGGGTTACCAGCGGTGAAAGGACATAAAGAAACATATACGTTAACGCTACATATCCCAAATAGGGTGTAAATATTGAAATAATCAGCAATATCATATTCAAGCGACCAAACCAAAAATGCTTGTCCATAAAACGGCCGATATGCAGATAGCGAATGGGATAAAAATTCATTAAGATCGCTGTAAAAATCATTAGACCGAAACAGAAAACACCCCAGTGGCGAGCCCATTCTAAAGATCCTACAACGGCCTGGTTGAACATGATCAATGGGGCTGCTACCAGTAATGCCGCTGCCGGCGTCGGCATGCCTTTAAAAAATCCGGGAACAGGGGTGCGGTCAAAGGTAAAGTAAACCAGCCGGGCGCCCCCCATAATTGCATAGAGTAATGCAACCCATCCGATCGGAAGTTGCTGAATCACTGGATCAGATGTATCTGCAAAAGACAAATAAAACATCCAAGCCGGGACAATACAGAAACTGACGGCATCGGCAATGTCATCAAGAATGCCGCCAAAGCTTATCCGAGATGTCCGTTCCTTTTCGGGAAGCGGTTCTGTGAGACCCAGTTTTCGTGCCAGAGCCCCGTCGAGTTTGTCGAAAATGGCAGCCCCAATCAAACAAAGATAGGCCTCACGAAAACGATTCTGATAAGCAAACAGAAGTGCCAGCAACCCCATCATTGCGTTCATGATGGTTAATGAATTTGGGAAAAAAGACAAAATGTTCCGCCGTAATCGTTCATCCTCATCACAAATCTCGTCCAGGAAATAGGTCCCGTATTTCCGACAATATGCAGCGATAGATCCAAAATTTATG
>CAXMTB010000208.1:0-5414 GCA_964195835.1 uncultured Nitrospinaceae bacterium
TTTGATTTTCTTCATCTAAACCGCTATTCTTTTTCTCCATAAACCGGATGGGGCAAGCCGAGCGGAATTTACAGTATATTTCGGGATCACTACACTTAAGACATTTTTCGCACATGTATGTCGTATACTTTGTGCATACATAGCTGGTTTCTTTGTCTGTATGGTTTCTACATCTTCCCATTTTTAGAATATTTTTTTACAGTTTTTTTAGCAGCTGATTGGCTGCTGTTAATGTCGGATCCCATGTGGGTCCAAAAGGTGGGGCGTATGCCAGATCGGTTTGACAGTAATCTTTAACCGTCATTTGGTTATGAAGTGCAACGGCAACGGCATTGATCCGATGGGCGACGCCTTCTTTACCTACCATCTGGATGCCTAAAAGACGTCCGGTTTTTGTATCACCAACCATATGAACATGAATCTTTGAAGCACCGGGATGAGCATGGGCCCGGGATCGGGTTTTAATCGTCACTTTTACAGGGTCAAAACCAAAATGTTTGGCTTCGTCCACGGTCAATCCGGCTCTTGCCACTTCCAGATCGAAAACTTTAAAAACCGCTGTGCCTGCGATACCTGGAAGCTCTATCAATTTTCCGCAAACATTATCTGCAGCCGCCCAACCGGCCCGGTTGGCCCTTAAGGCCAAGGGTATCCATGTTTTTTCGCCCGTGACCACATGATACGCATCACTACAGTCGCCGGCGGCATAGATGTTTTCATTCGAGGTCTGAAGTTTTTTGTTCACGGCAATGGCGTTTTTTACGCCGAGATCAAGACCCGCCTGTGCGGCCAGTTCACTGTTCGGTTTTATTCCGATGGCTACCAGCACCATGTCGGCCTCAAGTACAAGATCAGAACACATAACCTTTAACCGGTTATTTTCAACATCAATTTTTTCAATTGAGTGATCCAGGTATAATTTTATTTGATGGGTTTCCACTTCATTTTTAACAACATCAGCCAGTTCTTTTTCCATCCACGGCAGAAACACCGGTCGGGGTTTGACCATATCGACGTCTATGGATCGGGCCCTGAGGGCTTCACACATTTCAAGGGCGATATAACCCATGCCAATGATAACGACTTTTTTGACATGATTGGATTGGATATATGCTTTTATTTTTCTCCCGTCATCCAGACTTTTTAGTGCCATCACCCCCGGAAGATCAAAACCCTCCAGATCCGGGATGATCGGAGCGCCTCCGGTTGCAATCAGCAATTTGTCATAGGAAACGTCAAAGGCTTTGCCCTGCAAAGATGTTCCGGCAACAGTCCTGCCGACTGGGTCAATGGATTCAACACAATGCCCGGTTAACAGATTGATGTCTTGTTTTTCCCTGAATATATGGGCTTGTCGGACCACAAGGTCCTCGATCTCCCTTTCCGGATCCGCAATATTATACGGCATGCCGCAAGCGCTGTAGGAAACATCCATGGTCTTTTCCAGCACCGTCACATCGAGATCCGAATTATTTCTCTTCGCTCTGCTTGCAGCACTCATACCGGCAGCATCACCGCCGATAATTACAAATTTCATAAAACCCTCTTAATTGAACCTAAATTGAGCGATTTTTTACTCGATTTGCACCGATCTCTTGCGCATAAAGGCTTTGCAAAAATCCTCGGCATATCCACGGGTATGCCTGCGGTTTGTACAAATCTTTCTGCATCAAGATCTCGGCACATATCTTCGCAAAAATCGCTCAACTCAGGTTGAAGATAGTTGATTGAATAGTTGCTTCGAATTGACATTGATAATTACGTTCATTTTAATCATCAAGATAGCAATTGTCCAACATTCTATTCAATCCTTTATTTTCTTACCATTGACCTTCAACATTTGCCTTCTCAGCAAAAGATACTTTTCCTTCATTAAATGCCTTAACGGCATCTTCGACGGTGCCTTCAATATCGTTGGCCACCCGTATTTTTGCAGCTTCTAAGGTCATAAACGCCTTAGGTCCGCAATAACCGGTCAAAAGAACCTCTGCACTTTTGTCACTTACCATTGAGGCGGCCTGAATACCGGCGCCTTTGAGTGCATTTGCATTTTCTTTGTTGTCCAGCACTTCAAAATCAAGGCTTTTTGTATCGACAATGAGAATATAGGCAGCACGTCCGAAGCGGGGGTCGACCTGTGAATCAAGGTTGGTTCCTTGAGATGTAACAGCTATTTTCATTATTCCGCGTCCTCTTTTTTTTGTGTTATAAGGATCGACGAAGATGAAATGAATGCAAATTATTAATACCTGTTTACATTCAACCGTGTCCGCCGCCGCAAACCTGGTCATCTGAAATTATCTGCAGCTTGCCTGCGATAAGATCTTCCACCACCGGTCGAATTTCATGACGCGTTGTATCGTGATATACATCGATGCCCACCTGTTTGAATCCCATCAGAGGACGCATACCGATACCGCCTACTATTAAGGCGTTTACATTGTGCTGGCCAAGTAGATTGACAGGGACCATACATCCTCCCTGAACATGTTCCTGGTTTTGTATTGTTGAGACCTCTTTAATTTTTCCTTCTTCCACATCCACTATCGTAAAAACATCACAGTGACCAAAATGCCCGGATCGTTGACCATCAAGCCCGCCTTTATCCACCGACGGGATAGCAATTCTACCGTTTTCCATTTCAAAAATCCTCCTTATCAATTAATTTTACCATACATTTTACTTTTAAAGCACCAGTTTGTTTCTTATATTTAGCCAAATTTCACTGATGCTACTTCGAATCTTTGAGTTGCCCACATATTCCAGAACGGTTTGTCCTTTGACCATGGATTCTGTAAAAACAGGATCAAAAGGGACCCGTCCCACCACCGTCATCTTATTTTCTTTTGCCATTTTTTCGATAGCCTCGGTTTGATCAAAATTCAGATCGAATTTGTTGACACATACCATCCCCGAGACCTTAAAATGAGCGGCCAGTTGTGCGACCCGTTCCATATCATGTAATCCTGAAACCGTCGGTTCGGCAACGACAAGTACGGCTGAAGCTCCGCCTAAAGAAGCGATCACCGGGCATCCCACACCCGGGGGTCCGTCTGTGATCAACAGGTCCAATTTATTTTTTTCGGCGAGTTTTTTGGCCTCCTGCCGGACAAGGGCCACCAGTTTGCCGGAGTTTTCTTCGGCAATACCCAATCTGGCATGGACCATTGGACCAAAGCGGGTATTTGAGATAAACCACTCCCCACAGGTTTTTATGGGGAAGTCGATGGCCTCTTCCGGACAAAAATCAACACAGACACCACAGCCTTCACATTCAATGGAATCGACTTTAAACGCTTCGCTAATGGCATTCCATCTGCACAGATCTCTGCAAAGGCCGCATTGGGTGCATTTTTTCGGGTTAATAATCGCGGTACTTCCGCCCTGAAAATCGTGGCTTTCTTTTATATCGGGGTCCATGAGCAGATGAAGATCGGCGGCATCCACATCCGCATCACACAAGACTTTGTTTTCAGCCAATGATGCAAAGGCCGCCATCAGACTGGTTTTGCCGGTACCACCTTTGCCGCTTATCACCACCAATTCTTTCACAGAATTTTTCTCCTTCAGACGAATCGTTTGAAAACTTTTTGCTATTTCAAGTTATTCGGATTGTGATGTAATTTCTTCAATTTGACGGTACAATTCAATAAATTTTTCTTTCCATTCCGGCATTTCCTCAACAATAAGTTTGCCCCTTGAATATATCTCCGCGATGCGTCGATCAAAGGGAATCTCCATCAAAATGGGTAGGTTTTCCATCTTGGCATATGTTTGAACACCATCGTCACCGATATCTGAACGATTGATGACCAGACCCCTTGGAATTTCAAGAAGTTTTACTGCTTCGACAGCCAGTTTAAGGTCATGCAGGCCAAAAGGCGTCGGCTCGGTTACCATCAAGACAAAATCGGCGCCCTTCATGGCGGCGATGACAGGGCATGAAGTTCCAGGAGGCGCATCGATGATGGTGAGTTGATTAGAGCGTGTATAAGATCGAACTTCTCTGATGAGAGGCGGTGACATGGCTTCACCGATTCTCAACCGTCCGTGTGCAAAAGCAAGATTATTCCTGTGACCGATTTCAATCACACCCAATTCACGACCGGTTTCGGTGATGGCTTTTTCCGGACAAACTTCTACACAACCACCGCAACTATGGCAAAGTTCAGGGAATATGAGAACGGTTTCCTTAATTACAGCGATGGCCTTGAAACGACATATTTGAGCACATTTTTTGCAGAAATTACATTTTTCTTCGTCAATTTGCGGGACCGGCGTATAAACTTTTTGGTTCAGCTCAATGACAGGATTGATAAAGAGGTGAGCATTGGGCTCCTCAACATCACAGTCCAGAAGTTGTACATCCGACCCTATAGAAACAGCCAGGTTGGTGGCCACCGTTGTCTTTCCCGTACCGCCTTTTCCACTTGCAACACTGATTATCATAAGATGATTTCCCTTTGAATTATGAACATATGCCCATAACATATAGCAATGAATTTTTCTGTCAAGGTTTTATTGGGCTTATGCTCAAAATAATTCGATCCATTTTATCATTCCATATATTTAAAAAAAGATTAAATGAAAGGGTATAATGGATGAGGGGAATCTATTGGTAGAAATTGATGAATTCATAGAGTTTCAAGATTCAAGTTTTTGGTTTTAGGAGATTTTTAAGATCGTTCAAACGCTTTAGCAGATTTTCTACATCCAGTTTGCCGGGCGAGACAGGCAATTGCGCCAGCACCCCAAGTCCCTCACTGGCCTCATGAAAGTCCTCATGGGATAGTGGACTGACTGCAGCGCAATTGATCATAGGGTTTATTGCAAGCAAATTTTTCATAAATTCGATTCCTGTCATATCGCCCATATTTTCGTCCACAACAACAAGATCCGCGGGGGTGTTTCCAAGCATCTTTAATGCAATTTGTCCGGATTCCGCCCAGAATAGTTCAACGCCATC
Organism: uncultured Nitrospinaceae bacterium; assembly: GCA_964195835.1. Classification (GTDB taxonomy): domain Bacteria; phylum Desulfobacterota; class Desulfobacteria; order Desulfobacterales; family UBA11574; genus UBA11574. Next base: position 4,967 of record CAXMTB010000208.1, read on the forward strand.
CTTTTTTTTCAGTACCGTAGCAAATTCAGAAAAAGGCTCTCTTTCAGATGTGACCAGTAATATTTTAATCATATTTCTCCTCCTGAGTGATTCATCTTCTTGAGTAATTTATAAAAATTATTTTTATGAAAAGGACCGTAGGAGCTTTGAAACGGCATGTCAAGAATCTACAAAAAAGTAAACTTGACATAGAAAGTTTTTAATCATAGATTTGCCTGGTAAATTATTACTTGAATCTCACATAGGGAAACCTCCAATTCGTGCAAAATTCAGGTTTAAAATAAACTAACATCAGGGAGTTGTTCTATGGCCTCGTTAAAACGTGATGAAAAAAGTCAATCCGAAATTTTATTTAAGAAAGATACCGGAGATCAACAACAGATGCTTTTGGATTGCGGCTACTCGGAAAAGGCCGTTCGATATTTTATTGAGCAGCCGTATATGGGAA
>CAXMTB010000209.1:0-5400 GCA_964195835.1 uncultured Nitrospinaceae bacterium
GCCTTTCAGGCGAGCCCTATCTTTCTCATCCGCTGGAGGTGGCCGGAATACTCAGTGATATGAAACTGGACGACCACAGTGTTGCAGCCGGTCTCTTACACGATGTGATTGAGGACACCCAGGCGGTTCCGGAGGAACTCGAAGAACTGTTCGGCTCCGAAGTTCTGCATATCGTCTCCGGTGTCACCAAACTTAGCGGGCTTTCTTTTCACAGCACCAGGGCGCGACAGGCCGAGAGCCTTCGTAAGATGTTTCTGGCCATGGCCGATGATATCCGGGTCATTCTGATCAAACTGGCTGACCGACTTCACAATATGCGCACCCTCCAATTTCACAAACCGGATAAAAGGAAAGAAATTGCCGGAGAAACTCTCGACATTTATGCACCCATTGCCGCGCGTCTTGGTATTTACTGGATAAAAAATGAGCTTGAAGAAACCTCATTTAAATATTTTCAACCGGAGGAATGTAGCCGGATTCAAGATCTGGTGGCCAAGTCCAGCACAGAGCGCACAAAATACATGGAAACCGTCAAAGGCTACATCAAAAAAAAGATGGATGAGGCCCGTTTGGAATGTGAGGTATTAGGACGCAATAAAAATTATTACAGCATTTTCAACAAGATGGTTTCCCAGAACCTTCCTTTTGAAGAAATTTATGATATCATTGCCTTTCGAATCATCCTCGATTCTATTTCCCATTGTTATGAATCCCTGGGATTGATTCATTCCATGTGGAAACCCATCGATCACAAGTTCAAGGATTATATCGCGCGTCCCAAGGCCAATATGTACCAGTCTTTGCATACCACGGTTGTCGGACCTTTTGGTGAGCGCATCGAAATCCAGATACGAACCTGGGAGTTGGATCGGGTTGCCAAATCCGGCATCGCTGCGCACTGGAGTTATAAAGAAGGCAAACGCATCGATGAAAATATCAGTGAAAAATTTTCCTGGATCCAGGACCTCGTTGAAAACCAGGAAAATTTCCGGGACCCCGGCGAATTTCTGGAAAATGTACGCATTGATCTGTTTCAGGATGAAGTGTATGTGTTCACTCCTCGGGGTGAGATCAAAACCCTGGCAAACGGCGCTACCACGGTTGATTTTGCTTACATGATTCATACGGAAGTCGGCAATCAATGTACCGGCGCTAAAGTGAACGGTCAGTTGGTACCTCTGGTCTATCAATTGAGGACGGGTGATATTGTCGAGATTACAACCTCGAAAAATCATCACCCCAGCAAAGATTGGCTGAAATTTGTCAAAACCGTCAAGGCGCGGTCAAAAATCCGTCAATGGATAAAGACCCAGGAAAGAAAGCGCAGTATTACCCTGGGCCGGGAGATGCTGGAAAAGGCTTTTCGCAAGGAAAAACTGAATTTTAACAGCCTGGCCAAGACCGCGGAGTTGGCAGACGTCGCGGCTCATTTTGGTTTTAAGACGATTGATGATTTGATTGCCAATGTGGGTTACGGCAAAATTACGCCCCTTCAGGTCGTACACAAATTTGCTCCCAAACCGGAGGCGGAAGGTGCTCCGGAATCGATATTCAACAAACTCATAGGGCGGGTGAGCCGCAAAAAGAAGCTCAAAACCGGCGTGCTCGTCAAGGGTGTTGATGATATTCTGATAAAGTTCGGTAAATGCTGCCAACCGGTTCCCGGCGATAACATTGTCGGTTATATAACCCGGGGTTACGGGGTGACGGTTCATCGCATCAATTGCGTCAATGCGCTGGAAATGAATCCCGAACGCCAAATCGAGGTTGATTGGAATCAGGAGGCCAGCGAGATGTATCCGGTGAAGATTCGGATTATCTCACATGATCGACGAGGCCTGTTGGCGGACCTTGTCGGCAATATCAGCAAAGGCGGCGCCAATATCCTGCATGCCACCTCTGATACCCGTGACAGCAAAATAGTCGACAGCTTTTTTACCATCGGGGTGGAGGATATCAGCCATTTGGAAAAGATTTTGTCGGCAGTCAGGAAGGTTAAACTCGTACAGGACGTAAAAAGGATTGGCTAAGGGGCCTTTACCACATATCCGGACTTGATGCAGCTGGTACAGGCTACTATTTTCTTGACATGGCCGTTAGAAATCGCTCGCACACGCTGCAAATTCGGGTTGAATCTGCGTTTGGTTAGATTGTGAGCATGGCTCACATTATGGCCTACCATGGGTTTTTTGCCGCATATTTCACATACCCTGGACATGATTGTTCTCCTTAATAAAAAATCTTAAAATCAATGTTGGTTGAATAATTGATTAACAAATTCGGCAATGCATGAAACTGGAACTTCTACACTATAATTGTGAAGGTGTAAAGTGTTTTTTTACTCCTCTGGATATTTGATATAAGACATCGGTTTTTTTTTGCAAAATATGAAAATTTAAAAAAAAATTGCCACGCGGATTCTTTTTTTCATTCTTGCTCTGTTTCTGTGTAACCTTCAATAATGCTGCATTAGCGAGCCTATCGCCCCGTTACTAAGCGACAAATAAAAACTTAGCCCCGCCCGCGCTTAATTAAAAAAAGAAGCCATACGACAAAAAGAAGTGGTCAATATATATAGTTATATCAGTATGTTATGGACTCCCCCACCTTGACAACCCTCTTGGATTTTGATATCCAGTATACATGAACTTAAAAGCAGATGCCTCACAAAAAATCGCTGACCGATTAACCTGGCACACCGCCAATAGAGATCAGGCGGGTATAGCCAAAAATCTCGCTGACGGTGAAGATATCCCCGAAGTCTATGGCCTTGGCGAAGCAGGGCTTTTTGATGAGTTTTTTTGTTTTCTTGATCATTTTGGATTTAAAGATCTGTTTATGGGGCTTGAAGCTAAATCTAAAAAGAGAAAAAGCAGTGTCCCCTTTATTGCTGTCACTTTTATATATTTAATGCGTATTATTGCCGGGCTTAAGTTTTTCTGGCACATTGATCCCGTCATCCTTCATTCCCAGCCTCTTATGCGCCTTGTAGGCTTCAACGGCAGACAGGTAAGAGAAGGTACATGTAACCGCGGCAAGAAAAATTCTCCTGCTGACTGCGATGATGAACAAAATGATCAAAAACCAACCAAAATACGAGGCCCTGTATGCCCGGATTTTATCACTTCTTTCATAACCGCTATTACTGCATCGGCTATTGAAAAGCTTTTTAATCGGGTGATAGCCATTTTTGCAAAAAATAACTTTTTCCCCAAAAAAGTTCAGGCCGTCCTTGATGCCTCTGAAATACAATCCACCGAGCAATGTCATGGCTGCGGCAAGGTAAAAAAAGAAAAAGCGCCGGAACTTCGTCGCCGCAAACTTCGTATTCGCAAAGTCTATGAAATCGTTTTTGGTTTCAAAATATGGGTAGTTTGGGACCCAAACAGCCGCCTTCCTATAGCCATGCGTTTTGCCACCATTGAGGTCAATGATATAAATTTTGCTCAAGAAGTCATCCAGCAAGCCATCACCAACCTGGGTGAGCACGCAAAAATCACCTCTATTTCCATTGACCGAGGCTTTATGGATGGTCCCCTGCTATGGTGGCTTAATTCAAAAGACATCATTTTTTACATCCCCGCCAAATCGAGCATGACCGTCTACAAGGATGCGCTTGCGTTGGTCGATACCGGGCATCGCGAAACCAGGACAAAAAAACGCAACGTTGGTTATGGTAAAAACAAAACGGTTGAAACTGATTACTGGGATGTTCTGGGCATCGAGGAATTAACGACTGCCGGGTTTTATGGCCCGCTTGGCAGCGGCAGTCATGAAAACCGAAAGGATTTTATACCCAATCCCATTAATGCCGTTGTTGTTTTGCATGATCCTTATAAGCAAAATAATCCTAATTCAAAAACTATGGTTATTCTAACCAACGCCCCGGTAAATAAACCATTAAAAGTATATGACGGTTATGATGCCCGCAGCGAAATCGAAAACTCTCTGTTTCGGGAAGCCAAGCAGGCATGGTTTATTCAAAGGCCTTCACAAAATACCAAATCCGGATTCCGTGTTCATTCGTATCTCACAATTTTAACTATGGCTTTGACCACTGCCTATCAAGACTGGATGGATCAGCAAGATAAATTGGAAAAAAATGGCAAAGATACCGGAATCCGCAAATTTCGGGAAAAGGTCAAAGAAGAAAATGGTAACAAACTTATCATTTTTGACCAGGATCGCTATGCCATTTTTGATGCTTACGAGGTCTTTATTCTTTGTGGTCGCAATGTCCTTATGCCGACCGGTGTACCCGAAAAAATTACCAAAGAAGATATATTACGAAAATATTGTGTACAAATAGAATGAATTATAACCATTAATTTGCTTTGTTTATTCTAACATTAAAACCCTGGCCATCAAGGCCAGGTTGCTTTACTTTTTTTGAATTCCCCCTACCTTTCTTTTTAACTACCTCGATTGTCAACGGCCATCTCCCGTATAGCTATTTCACAATTTTTATCCCAAACAATCGATAGCTCCATTGCCTTGCCATGCCTAATCATAGTACCACTACCTTTGGCCTCTAAAAAGACGCCCAGATTCGTCTGCTATCATCCTATATTGCCTATTCTGTGGGGTTGAACAAACTGGCTGAGCTTATATCGAATATCCAGATAAAATTAATAGCTTATGTTGCAATTGTGTTTTTTAGCGTGTATAAACAACTCTTTTATATGAATAATAGGGACGCATTTTTTAAGATAGTCGCATGACACTATCTGCCTTTGTTCTCGTATGAAACATTGCCAAAGTTTCTTCTACGATCAGACTGGACGCTCGCGGCCAGAGGCGGCGCTCGTATGAAACTACACATAGTTAGAACAGCGAACCGCAGAATGTCGAAGGGTGGAATCGCTTTGCTCAGTCTTTTTTAAAATAGACAGAATACATTACTTCGACATTCGACATTCATTATTCGATATTCGATATTCGCTTTTTCAGAGTTTCTTTTTCGATCAGACTGGCCGTTTTTTTGGCCAGAGGCGGCGCTCGTATGAAACTACATTTAAAAAGTTGGAGTTGGATCTATCTTGTGCCACTTTGTATTTTGTAGGTTGGGTTGAGCCTGCTCCAAGCTTTGTTGGGTTTCGTTGCACTCAACCCAACCTACATTTTGCCGTTGTTATAGCGAAATGCGAAACCCAACAACGGCCGATTTCCAAACCGAGTCCCAAAAGTTTCTTTTTTGATCAGACTGGACGCTCGCGGCCAGAGGCGGCGCTCATATGAAACATTGTGAGTACTATTTCACCGCAGAGATCGCAAAGACCGCAGAGAAAATCATAAATCAAATAAATATTTGAAATTAATTAAGATTTTTTGACAAATCACAAGAAACGATATTTTTTATTTAAAAAAGACTCTGCGAGCTCAGCGTTCTGGTTAGCTGAA
>CAXMTB010000210.1:0-5365 GCA_964195835.1 uncultured Nitrospinaceae bacterium
CGTCCCTGCCCTGTGGAATGCTTGCCCAATGGAATTCCGGTGTCAACGGAACGTTCGTGCAGAACGTTCAAAACTCTAAATTAAGGTCATCTATGTCCTCGGTCCACCCGTTTCAGTTAATCTAAACTAAAGGTGTATCCTTTTTATTCCTTCCTCCGTCTATGGGTTAAAAAGGAGGAAAAACCATGAACGCTTTAGCTAAAAAAACAAAGGTTCAGTTGTCGAAGGATATCTTTCCCGCCGAAGCATGGGAACTGATCTCAAAAAACAGGGAAGGCGATGATCTGGTCATCATAGACGTCAGCACTCCCCAGGAATACAAGGATCTGCATCTGGAAGGGGCCATCAATATGAATCTCATTTCGAGGTTTTTCAAGACCCGGCTGGATGTCATGAATAAAAGCAGGATTTATGTGGTCTACTGCAAAGTGGGGGGACGAAGTAAAATTGCTCAGAAGCTGATGCAGCAGTTAGGATTCCGAACAGTTTATAACGTTGTTGGCGGAACACTCCTGTGGGAGGAAGAAGGATTACCCTTCGCGTCAGGGACAGAAGGTGTAAACAAATTTTCATTCTGCCCGTTTTTTATTTCGATCGTAACGTTCAAAAAGATTAAAAAGGTTCTGCATAATGTATTATCGCGCACCGTTAAACATACGGGCGCCGCCGTTTCCTCAGGGCAGGAGTCTTAACAGAATTATAATAATAACTGAGGATAAATTTTAAACAACAAAATTAAAGGAGGGTTAAAATGCAAACAGAAAAAACAAAAGACAACGAACTAAAGGCGAAAGTACTGATTTTGGGTGTTGTAACCCGGAGAATTTTCAAAAAATGTTTGAGAAGATGAGCAAGTGCTGTCCCGGTCAAGGCGATGCCCCTGATTTTTCCGCCATGAAGGGTGCCATGATGAAAAACATGATGGAAATGTGCTGTGGAACTAAAACAACAGATACTAAAAAGGATACTGAACTCCAAAAAGAGCAGGAAGGGGAGACGGAATCCACTGAAAAGGAAGGTTGTGGTTCATAACTACCTAAAACGGCTCCGACAGTTAAAGTTTTCATATCTTTATACCAAAAAGCAGGACGGTTCTGTTAAAAGGAAATAGAACCGTCCTACTTATATGATATCACAAACGTATCTTTAATTATTCTATTATTTCAAAAAGCATTTCTTTAAGCCTTAAGAAAGCCTGCACAAAATGCAATAAACAGTCTTTTACACGGAGCGTATTAATAATTGAAATATATGTCACATTGTGGTAGATATAAATAAACACAATAAGTGTGCCAAAATAAGAGCGATTTCTTATCAAGCCGATGTAATGTATTTTGCCCAGAGGGAGTAAAAAATGAACGGGGAGATTGATTTCAACGAGGTTTACGAAAAATTTCAACCGAAAATACTCCATTATCTATCCCGACTGACAGGTCAACATGAGGCTGAAGACATAGCACAGGAAGTGTTCGAGAAAGTAAGCCGGGGCCTAAAGAGTTTTAAGGGTGAATCAAAGCTTTCTACTTGGTTATATCGTATTGCTACCAACACTGCTATTGATAGAATGAGGTCTCCGTCATTTCAACGATCATCTGAATATGCCAGCCTTGAAGATAGCACGGGAGTTGAAGACAGGAACGTCTGGTCCGGCCATACTAAAACTTCCACCGACCAGACGTTGATACGCAAAGAGATGAGCGAATGTGTAAGGGAGTTTATCGACAAGCTTCCGTCCGACTATAAAACCGTTATGCTACTTAGCGAACTCGAGGGATTTAAAAACAAGGAGATAGCCGATATCCTTCAGATTTCGCTTGATACTGTGAAGATAAGGTTACACCGCGCAAGGGCCGGGTTGAAAAAAGAACTGGATGACGGTTGCACTTTTCACCACAACGAACAGAATATTCTTGCCTGTGATCGCAAACCGATATCTATACTATCTAAAAAGTCTTCCTAAATGTGTAATAAGCTCAGAAGAAAGTAAATACTGCTTGGGAGAAATTTCAGATGAAAGGAGGCGCTAATGAGCAAACATAGCATGTTGGACAAAACCTTTAATATCATCATGAAACGAATGGTAGAATCCGGGCAGGCTCCTCACTATACTGAGATTGCAGCTGAGTTGGATCTCTACATGGAGGATGGACGAAAGGCCTTACATGACCTGTTTTCCGCTGGTGTTTCTGGTTGGCTATTTCCGGATACAGACTTTATTACCTCATTTGCGCCTTTTAATAATCTACCAACCCAATACAGGATCACCATCGATGGCCAGCAAAAATGGTTCGGCCAATGAGGATTCGAGTCGCTGGCGGTCAGCTGGCTTTATCCAGGGAAAACTGTCCGGGTCGACTTTCCGTGTTTGGATTGCGGATTGGCAAGCCAGGTGGAGATGCGGGACGGGGTTGTTCTTAAAGCTGAGCCTGAAGAGATAGTGGGGTATGTGGCTATTCCTTTTGTGAAATGGGGTAGGCGACTTCCTCATGCGTGAAGTACCATGAACCTCTTCCGGTCGGAAGAACATGTTCATAATTTGGCCGGCTTCGATCCGGCGACTGAGGAAGGGATCATCTCGCTGCCTGACCTTGTTGATTTGTTCTCTATCAATCATTTTACTAAGCGTAGGGACCCGAATTATTTTTCCAGTGGTCTATACATGGATTCGTTTCTCGAAGCCGTAACTCAGCTCGGGAAAAAGCGTCCTTTCTGGTCACCATAGGATCTGGCGGGCAACGTTCGCTCGATACTTTTGATTGCCAGAGACGAAATGACCATGTTTGATAGACCTATCGTTCTGGTTTTAACCAAATATTATGATATTTTTTGGGCAAGCATTCTTGCTCATATACATCAAAAAAAGTGAGTTAGGAGGACCAATATGGCTTCTATCAAGATGATTAACGAAGACGAAGCAACAGGTAAAACCAAAGAGATCTACGAGGATATTAAGCAAGCGCTCGGAATTGATTTTATTCCCAACATGTACAAGGTCATGGCTTCCAAACCAGGTTATTTAGAGGTAAATTGGAACAAAATAAAGACGGTCATGCAAGAACCGGGTAAACTCGACAGCCTAACAAAGGAAATTATTGCTGTTGCTGTATCGGCCGTGATGGGATGTCAATATTGAATTTCAGTTCATACTTCCGCGGTGCGGAAACTTGGATTGGATGATGAAGGTGTTCTCGAATTAATGGCAGTTGTTGATTTATTCAGCGGACTCAACAAGTTGCTGGAGGGTCTGCAAGTGGAAATGGACGAAAAACCTTGGCATGGTTGAGGTTAGCATTTTAAATGCCGTGAGCATTTGACAATCTATAATCTATACTAAGAAAACTGTATTTTACATGCAAAATGAAAGCCGTACGGAGCTATCTGCCTCCAGGTTTCCAGCTTATGTGATTTTTGTACTATCTTTCCTCATCGGAGGTGCTTCGCTGCTGGTTTGGATGGTATTTCTCTTTCACGGTTCACTGAATCTTGTAAATCTGGATCTAAGTGAAACCGCGAAGCTTTTGTTAAACACTGGCCTATGTCTGGCGTTTTTTGTTCAACATAGTGGTATGATTAGAAGATCGTTCAAGCGTTGGCTGGGTAAATTCATCAGAGTGAACTATCATGGCGCTTTGTATACAATTTCATCCGGAATTGTCCTGCTGACACTTGTTATATTATGGCAAAAGTCTTCTCATACCTTGGTTGCACCCCAGGGCGTTCTTCGCTGGATGCTCCGCGCTGTCTTTTTCCTTTCGATTGTCGGCTTTAGCTGGGGCACCCGGGCATTGGGTTCGTTCGATGCGTTCGGAATCAAACCGATCTTAAATGATTTGAGAGGTACAGACCCGCCGCAACCGATGCTTTTCGCCGTCCGAGGGCCATACCGTTGGGTACGTCACCCGCTATACTCTTTCTGCCTGTTGATAATCTGGTCATGTCCGAATATTACCATGGACCGATTGCTTTACAATTTTTTGTGGACTTTGTGGATAATCATCGGTTCTGTACTTGAAGAGCGCGACCTCGTCGCCGCCTTTGGCGAGGAATACCATAACTACCAGAGGAAGGTACCAATGCTAATACCGAATAGCATAAGTCCGATCAAAATAATATGATACGCAGTACATATCGTCAAAACAACCGTTAATTCAAATAGTTTTTTGATTGCAAGGTATCCCCAAAATTCGCTGAATAATAATTGACCGCTATTTATCACTCTATCTAATCGAAGTTGCTTGTTTCCCCATCACTTCAGTCCTGCCTTGCGCAGGGCGTTCAGGGTTCGCTCTGTTACTTCTGGATCTTGATAGGGAAGCCTCTGGCGCCAAGTATCAAGAGAAAAAGAAGGACTAAACTTCAAAACCTCTGCTACTTCAGCCAGAGCTTCCTCCTCGCGCCCCTGCTCGCCACATATGGCAGCTAAATAAGCGTAAGGAAGCCAAAATTTGGGGTTTCGGTCGAGGGCTTTCTTAAATGCTGCGATCGCCTCCTCATACTGCCCCGTTAAGAAATATGCATGACCTAAGTGCCAGAGGTAATAGGGTGGATATATGGGGTTTAAACGCATCGCTTTTTTCGTCTGCTCAATAGCCTCCTTTGGCCTTCCAGCCCAAGACAAAATATCACCAAGGCTAGCATATCCATCAGCACTGTTCGGATCGAGAGCTATGGCCCTTTCAAGTTCGTCGACGGCCTGCTTGTGCTGCTTTTTCCATAAATAGACACAGCCCAATACCCTATGGGCTTCGGGTGTAGAGTCATCCAGGTCTATAGCCCTATGCCCTAGTTGAAATGCCCGTTCCAACGACTGTGAGTCCATACTCCATCCGAGGCTCCACTCCACCAAATGGGACCTAGCCAACAGTGCGTATGCCGGAACAAATTCCGGGGACAAATCAATGGACTTCTCAAACATCCGCCGTGCCTGATTATTCGCTTCTTCCGTGAAGCGATTAAAATGCTCCAACCCTTGCAAGTAGGCGTCATAGGAATCTATCGTGCATGTGTATTCACACAATTTGCATTCGCACTCATCCTCAGTCAGCCTCACCGCCAAGGCTGACACTATCTTCTTGGTCACCTCATCTTGCAGCGCAAAAATATCTTTAAGGTCCCGGTCGTAACGCTCCGCCCAAAGGTGCCCCCCAGTGGAAGCATCCACCAGTTGAGCCGTAATTCTAACCCTGTCATTAGCCTTGCGGACACTTCCTTCTAACACATACTTTACGCCCAACTCCCGGCCTACATCCTCTACTTTCACTGCCTTGCCCTTGTAGGTATAGGAAGAGTTTCGTGCAATGACAAACAGCCCGGAGACCTTGGAGAGGTCAGTGATAATATCCTCTGTTATCCCGTCACTGAAATA
>CAXMTB010000211.1:0-5363 GCA_964195835.1 uncultured Nitrospinaceae bacterium
CTCCAAATCTAGCCCTCTCCCCAAAGGGAGAGGGCGCTATTGGTGACCCCGTTTTTCTAATCTAATCTTTATCTTTCTTAAATAATTTTTTCCTTCCAAATCCTGCGAGACCTACCAGGCCAGCGCCAAGCAGTATAAGTGTAGCGGGCTCGGGGACCGGGGATCCAGCATCTAAAGTTTCTACTGACCCTGTAGCAGCAACTGGTGTTGAAGTTACTGATGTAAGGCTTGATGTGCTTGCCGGATCATCAGACGAAGGGCAGCCTACAATTCCAAAAAACATAATCACAACACATAAAACCATAAATAATTTCTTCATCTTTTTAAACCTCCTTATTATATAAAATGTAAAAAACCTAACTTTCTTATATGGGGCTTAATGCAAGCGAGGTGCCAAAATGAAGATCAACACGCTTAATAATTTACGACAAAATTTCTTTTAAAAATATTAGATGGTTATAGATAGATATTTAGAAAAGAAATTGCCTGCCACTTTTTGCAATTTGCAAAGGAGCAGCTATTTTATGTAAATTAGGTTACAATTATCTGTGTAATTATGTATTCTTTTTCACAATTTTTCCAAAATTCGTAGAATCACAATAAAATCGTGTAACGATTTTATGAAACTCCCGCAGGCAAACCCTCCAGAGGCGGATAAACCTTCGGGATCTTATTTTTTATTTGAATTCATCCCGCGCTGTAAGCAGCGGGAAATTCAAATTTAAAAATACATTGGAAAGAAATGACTTTAATGATAAAGTCGTGTTTCGAGTTCGTATCCACGAATTAGTAAAATGCAAAATCTGCGGGGAGGTCAAAAATGGGCCGTATGAAAATTTTTCTTCTAATGTTTCTGTTTGTTTTCACTACGATGTTCGGTTGTTCATCAGATGAAGAAAAGAAGGTTGCTTTTCTTGAAAAAGGTAAAACCTATTTCGAGAAAGGGGAATATAAGAGCGCTGAACTCGAGTTTAAAAATACGATTCAGATAGATTCAAAATACATCGAGGCCCATACAAAACTGGGTGAAACCCAACTTAAGTTAGGAAATCCTCAAGGGGCTTTCAAGTCCTATTCAATGGTTGCTCTGCTTGATCCTGACAACACAGGAGCCCAGCTCAAGCTGGCCACTTTCTATTTGCTGGGGAACAAATTAAAAGAATCCCGCAAAAAAGTTGATGCAATTTTAAGTAAAGAACCGAATAACATTGAAGCGCTGTTTCTGCTTGCCGGAATCATGGAACGGGAAAAAAATCTGGATGAAGCTGCATCGATATTAAAAAAGATTTTAAGCCTCGATGACAGGCAAACCCGTGCCTACTTAGGAATATTTCGACTGCTGACACGCCAGGGAAAACCTGTTGAAGCTGAAAAAATTCTAAAACATGCGATTACTAAAAGCCCTGAGGACATAAACCTCCATCTCGCCCTTTTCAGATTTTATATCCAAAACAAAGCGTATGATCTGGCGGAAGCTGAAATAAAGAAAACCATAGACCTGAATCCAAAAAATACAGATTTATATATTGCTCTTGGCAATTTCTACTATAGAAAGAACAACCTCGATAAAGCGGAAACAGCCTATCTAAAGGCGATTGAATCCGACCCCAATAATATAAAGCCTTATATGGTAATGGCCGGGTTTTACAATGCAATTGGCAATCAAGCCAAGACATTATCCATGTATCAAAAGGCCCTGGAGCTTCAGCCGAAAGATATCAGGATAATGGATTCCATTGCCAGATTTTATGTTAAAAATAAAAACATTGAAGATGCTGAAAAATATATCACCAAGATTTTAAATCAAAGTCCCAAGTATTTTCCGGCTCGTATGTTAAAAGGAGAGCTTTATGTTTTAAAGCATAAATTTGACGAAGCCATCGTAATATTTAACCAGCTCATAAAAGAAGAGCCAAGATCTGACCGAGCCCATTACTATAAAGGTGTTGCCCACCTGGGCAAGGGTGAAACCAGAACAGCGAAACCCGCTCTTAGCACCGCTGTTGAATTGAACCCAAGATTCATAAAAGCAAAGCTTCTGTTGGCTGAAATATACCTCCATGAACATGATTTTGATATGGCTCGACAGGAAAGCCAGGGAGTCCTTGAAATTGAACCTGAAAATTACCAGGCAAAATTGATTTTAGGTAATACCTATATGTATCAAAAAAAAGTTGAGAAAGCACAAGAAGTTTTTGAATCATTGATCAAACTTGCGCCTGAAAACCCAGAAGGCTATTATCGTCTCGGTCTTTTACTGCGTTTATTGAAAAAATATGACCTTGCCCTAACAAACTTGAATAAAGCCATGTCTATCAATCCCAAGCTCATGGATGTATTTACCAATATTATTCTTGTTCATGCTGCCAAAAAGGATTTTGAAACAGCACTGTTAATGTGTGACGATCAGCTTAAAAATGTTCAGGATGAACCTGCACTCAAATCGATTGTCCACAATTTAAAAGGAGAGCTTTACTTGGCCCAGCTTGAAACAAAAGAAGCCAAAGAATCATTCAACGCAGCTTTAAAAGAGAACCCGAATTTTCCGCAGCCGTATTACGCCTTGGCCAAAATTTACCTTATGGAAAAACAGGAAGATAAAGCCATTGCTCAGTACAAGGCCATTCTGGGAAAAAATCCAAATCAGGCAGGTCCACACATGCTTTTAGGCACTATCTACGATGCCCAAAAACGGTTTGATCTTGCAGAAAAGCATTATAGCACGGCACTTGATATCAACCCTGACTTTTCTCCGGCAGCCAATAACCTCGCTTATTTACTTGCAAAGCAAGATAAAAATATGAATAAAGCGCTAAACCTTGCCCAAAAAGCAAAAGAGATGCTTCCAAATGATCCCAAAGTCATGGATACGCTTGGCTTTATTTACTATAAAAAGGGCTTGTATGACAGCGCTGTTGCTGAATTTACAGACAGCCTCAAAAAGATTCCTGATAATGCAATGGTGCGTTTTCATTTAGGGCTGACCTATTATAATAAAGGGGACAAGGATCGCGCCAAAACAGAATTGAAAAAGGCTCTTGATCTGGATCAAAATTTCGACAAGGCAGATGAGGCCCGGGAAATATTATCCAATTTTTAGAAAATAGGAATTAGAAATTAGATAACCGCCCCAGTACGATTTGCCGAACCTACGGGGCAAGCAAATGCACGCAAATGAACATAAATATTATTTTTATGATTTTTGTTTATTCGTGTTAATCCCCTGCCCGCCATCGCTCTCGCTCAGGCGAGGCGGGCGGGGTGGTTTCCCTTATCCTCTTTTCTCTTTCCTATTTCCGGCTTAAGGGTTTCGGTCATTGTGATTTAGTTGTTATTTGTGGTTTATTATTTGTTTTTTCCCGGTTTGTCCGGCATTTCACATTTAGAGGACGTGGTTTTGAAATTTCTTTCGCTAAGAATACTGATTTTATGCATCCTTTTGCCGCCGGTTCTTTATATCTTTTCTGTGCAGTCCATTGAGAGACATCTCAAAGGCCGGTATGCAAACGAAATTGAGGATTTCTATTTGGAGGACACCCGTCCTTTGTTTGAAGGTAGTATCCGGTTAACAGATGCCATAAATAATAATATTAATCGATATATTCAAAGCAAGGCTTTGATAGCATTGGGAGTAAAGGTAGCCATAACTGTTACGTCAAAACAAAACACGATTTTATATCCAGCAGTTGTTGATGCTAAGGAAGCCTCTCTCCTTCCGAACGACGCCATGAAAATCGCCTCGGACAATTACAAACTCATGAATGAAGGCCTGGTGGTAAATGTTGATTTGGTGCTTGAACACAACACTCTATTAACAAATGCAATACTTGGTTTTTTTATTTTTGCATCTATACTTGTGTTATCTTTTTATTACTGGACAGGTGTAAAAAAGGCCGGCCAAGAAGAAATGGAAAAAAACAGTGAACTCTTCAGGCTTAAGGAGGTAGAAATAAATCATGCCGATAATTTGAAGGCTTTAATGAAGGATAAAAAAAACCTTATTTCCGAAATAAAAAAAATAAAAAAACAACTTAAAAAAGAAACGATCAAAGCCAGCAAAAACGAAGATGAAATGATCAAAGCCAGTAAAAACGAAGATGAAATGATCAAAGAGATTGTTGCGCTTGAAGAAAAAGTTCATAATAAAATCAATTTTCTAAATGAAAGGCAGGAAGAAATCGATGCCTTAAAAGAAAAAATAAAACTATTTGAAAAAGAAGCGCGAAAAGAGAGCAAACAAAAAACAAAAGTCTATAATTCTGTCCGCAAAAGATTGAAGACACTCTATAAAAACATATCGATTGACAAAAGGGCAATCATCGGTTTTCTCGACCTAACGGAAGATATGAAAATAAAAAGTGAGGAGATCATCCACAAGCTTAACGAAAACCCGAAGCTTGTTCCCATCAAAAGGAAAGTGTTTAGTAAAAAAGGCCGGGCAACCGTCCAAGAGGTCATATTCGCATATAATGGGCGCCTTTATTTTCGAGCAACAAAGAATAGCCGGATCGAAATCCTGACAATCGGCACCAAGAATACCCAGGCCAAGGATCTTGAGTATCTCGACAGTATTTAGCCGAATCGAGTCAAAACTCGATCCGGCGTTATCCGTTAATCGTTATTTGTTTGCGAATATTAATATTCAATTTTATAACTCATTGCTGATAGATTCATAAAAATTGAAGGAACTCATCCCCAAACAACTGACAACAAACAACCAATAACGCCCCATTGAAAGCTCTCAATGGGATATATATTTATTGACATTGCATTTTTTTTATCTTAACCTGTTTAATTTTTATTACATCACCCCTTGCTCTGTTTTTGCAGGGCTTTATATCCAAAAGGAGGTTATATGAGAAGATACGAAACAATTTTTATTGCCGACAATGATCTTTCCGAAGAAGACCGCTCCCCCATATTTGAGAAATTAAAAGATCTCATCCAGCAACACAGTGGATTGCTGGTTATGGTTGACGAATGGGGGGGCAAAAAGCTTGCCTATGAAATCAAGAAAAAGGCGCGCGGCTATTATGTTCGTTTGGATTACTGCGGTTCAGGTATTCTCGTGAATGAAATTGAACGCTTTTTCCGAATCGACGATCGGATTTTAAAGTACATGACCGTCCTTCTTGATAAGGATGTTGACATTGAAGCGGTCAAAGAAGAAATAGCCACGGCTGAAAAAGCCCAGGCCGATGAAACAGAATCATCTAAAGCTGAACCTGAAGCTAAGCCTGATGTTGAACCTGAAGCTAAGCCTGATGTTGAACCTGAAGCTAAGCCTGATGCTGAACCTGAAGCTAAGCCTGATGCTGAACCTGAAGCTAAGCCTGATGCTGAACCTGAAGCTAAGCCTGATG
>CAXMTB010000212.1:0-5298 GCA_964195835.1 uncultured Nitrospinaceae bacterium
CGGAAAAATTCTGGCGGAAGTCTTGCTCAGCGGAAAACCGCAAATTTTAGCCATTCGACCCAATGCCATGACCATCGCCAGTGCTGCCGGAACCGGATCTATTGAAAAATTTGAGGTCAATACCGGTACTACCCTAATGAAATTTATTGAAAAGCATCTTGATACCGGCAAAGTTGAACTTACCGAAGCGAATACGGTCGTGTCCGGGGGGAGAGGAATGGGTGGCCCTGATTTTGCCGTCATAGAGGAACTGGCTCAGGTGCTCCTCGGATCAGGTGGGACAGACCGGAAAGGTCGTTTCTCCGAATCTCTATATTGCCTGCGGCATATCCGGCGCCATTCAGCACCTTGCCGGAATGTCGTCATCCAATGTCATTGTGGCCATAAACAAAGATCCGGAAGCACCCATTTTTTCCAAAGCCGATTACGGTATAGAGGGAGATCTTTTTGAGATAGTGCCCTTAATTACCGAAGAAATTAGAAAATTAAAAGGCTGATTTGGTTCGACTGAAGGGGGGTAATAAACCTTTTAATAAAGAACACTTCATCCAAATTTGATTCCATACGGCACTAATCTCGTATACAAAATTTTATGCCCTTTAAAGGCTGCCGATACCTTCCGGGAGCCTTTAATTTTTAATGGATGTGGTTTTTATCAAGAATATTCATGAAACTCTATTTAGCCAGCTTAGGTTGTGCGAAAAACCTCGTCGACAGCGAAGTGATGCTGGGTCGATTGATAAAAGCGGGATGGCGCATCACACAAGATCCAGAAAACGCCGACACGATCATTGTAAATACGTGCAGTTTTATTGAATCCGCAGTCAACGAATCCATCGACACCATTCTGGAACTTGCAAGATTCAAAAGCAACGGAACCTGCCGACGTCTCATCATTACCGGATGTCTCCCGGAACGCTACAGGGAAGCCATGGTCGAAACACTGCCGGAAGTCGACGTGTTCTTAGGAACCGGTGCTTTTGATAAAATTGTAACGGCTGCAAACGACGATCTGAATATTGGAAAGTGTTTTCTACCGGACCCGAATATCATTTCCTATGGGCAACAGGAATCTTTGAGGGTTCGGAGTTCTTCCTACATGGCGTATCTTAAAGTTGCGGAAGGATGCAGCCGTCACTGTACATATTGTATCATCCCAAAGCTCAGGGGAAAGCATAGGAGCCGTTATCTCGAAGATATTGTTTCCGAAGCGCGTGATTTGATCTCATCCGGAGTCAAGGAACTCATTTTAATTGCGCAGGATACCACCCATTATGGCACGGATCTTCACCCCCCTGTACCGCTTTATCGATTGCTTGAAAAAATATCAGAACTATCCGATAATATATGGATTAGAATACTTTACGGACATGTGGAAAGCATAGAGGATTCTTTTATTCGAACGGTTGCCGAACATCGGAACATATGTTCTTATTTTGATGTTCCGATTCAACATGCCAGCGACAGGATTCTAAAGAAGATGGGGCGCAATTATACATCTGAAGATCTGTATCGGCTCTTTGATAAGATTCGATCCACTGTTCCTGATGCAGCGCTCAGAACAGCCGTCATCGTTGGTTTTCCAGGAGAAACAGATAAAGATTTTGAAACACTGTCAACATTTATACAGGACATATGTTTTGATAACCTTGGGGTATTCATCTATTCCGACGCTGAAGATCTTCCTTCCCGCAAACTCCCGGGTCATATTCCTAAAAGTGCAGCCATGGATCGATACAACCGGCTGATGGCTGTCCAGCAGAAAATATCTTTGCTCAATAACCGAAAGCACATCGGCAAGAATTATGACGTCCTTGTGGAAGAATCGATGGACAACAATTTTTATAAAGGCAGAACCTTTTTTCAAGCTCCGGAAGTCGACGGCATAACCGATATTCATTCCAAGAATCTACACATCGGGTCCTTTGTTCATGTTAGGGTTGAGGAGGCTTCTGAATATGATCTCAAGGGAAAAGTTGTATGAACGATTTAAAACATAAAATCCTTATTCAGGTAAAAAATGATCTTGAAGAAATTGAGGTCGCCCTTCAGCAAAACTTAAATCCGCATTTAGACCTGGTCTCTCAAATTGCCGGGCATATATTGTTTAGCGGGGGCAAACGTTTAAGACCTTTACTCATGGTTCTATCGGCCAGGATTTGCGGTTACAAAGGAGACTATGACAAGATTTTTTCAACCATTTTTGAATATCTGCATGCCGCCACCCTTTTGCACGACGATCTTGTTGATGAAGCGACATTGCGAAGAGGTAAACCAGTGGCCAACTCCATATGGGGCAATGCCGCTGCTGTCCTTGTGGGAGACTTTTTGCTTGCACGATCACTGGCCATTGCCGCTGAAACAAAACGTCCTGATGTTATAAAAGTCGTATCCGGAATTACAGAAAATATGTCCCAGGGCGAAATTCATCAGTTGATGAGAAAGGGCAGTTTGGACCTCACGGAAGCAGAGTACATGGAGATTATTAAACGTAAGACTGCTGTGCTATTTCAGGGAACATGTCATGCGGGAGCCCTGATCGCAGATGTGTCACTAATAAAAGAGACCGCCCTGTCAGATTATGGTTTCAACCTTGGCATCGCTTTTCAGATGGTGGATGATCTTCTCGATTATACGTTAGATACCGTCACGCTTGGAAAAGAAGTGGGGGCAGATCTCAAAGAGGGAAAATTGACCATGCCGGTCATTTATTCACTCAAATCGGCTGACGAAAAAGATCGAACCCGCATGGAAAACATTATAAAAAACAAAAATTTCTCTGTTAACGATTTTGAAACATTGATAGGGATGATAGACAAGTACGGTGGCCAATTGTATACTCAAAATCTTGCTACAGAATATGTTCAAAATGCAAAAGAAGCACTCGCCGTCTTTCAAAATTCAAAAACAAAAGAGGTTCTGTTGATGATTGCCGATTATACTTTGTCCCGCAACTTTTAAATAGACTATTTTTGTTGATTCTATTTTGATGAACTCGTAAAATATCAAATTCATCAATTGAAAAAGAAATCATTTCGTCGGGAGCGGAGGTAAAAAAGATATGGATGTGTCTGCTAAAACCTTAATCAGATTTATTTTTATAATCTTTTGCCTTTTTTCTTTCTTTGCACATTCTGTGAACGTTCAGGCTGAAGATCAGATTTCTACAAAAACCGTTGTGGTCATCGGAACCGGTAAAATCTATAAAGAGGATTCTGCCAGAGCAAGAAAAGAAGCCATTGAAAATAGCCTGGTATCCGCCGTGGAGAGCGTGGCACTGGACCTTATACCACCGGAATCTCTAAATCAAACATTCCAAAGCTTTAACGAAGCGCTTTATGATCAAACCGGCAAATTCATTCAGGGTTACAAAGTGTTGGCAGAGTTTAAGATTAAAAATGCTTACAGGGTAATGGTGGAAGCAAACGTTTCCATCGCCGGCCTAACAAAACTTATGTCAGACGCCAGGATTATGTCAGGTGGAAAGTCTTTGCCAAAAATACTGGTTTTAGTTTCAGAACAAAACCTTGAAGACACTTCACCAAAATACTGGTGGGGGAAAAAAGTGGTTTTGGGGGAAATATTTTCAGTCAGCGCTTTCATAGAAACCATGAAAAGCAAGGGGCTTCCAGTGCTTGATCATGCGAGTATCGCTCAAAACACAAGCCTTGATGATGGATACGACAAACCTGATCTCGACAAGGAAGAAGCCGTCGACCTCGGTCTCAATTTAAAGGCGGATATCGTCATTGTGGGGAAAACAACTATAGACCAAGCGCAGAATATCATGGGGAACAACATAAAGTCTTTCAAGGGAGTTGTATCCGCACGTGCTATTCGGACAGATACAGGTGAAGAAGTCGCCACCACAACCAAGAGTGCTGTCACATCAAATGCCGATGAAACAATAGGCGTCCGGAAAGCGCTATCTGCTGCCGGATCACTTGCAGGTGAAACACTGGCCGGCCAGATCATTGATGCCTGGCAGAAAAAAGATGAGAAGACCAACATTATAGGGATCGTCGTTGAAGGTACGGACAATCTGGCAAATTTTGAGAAGTTTGTCGGCATTATCAATAAGATATCCGGGGCGAAGAACCTTCAGATAAAAGAATTGAAGGCCAACGAGACCGTCATCAGCGTTGAATACAAGGGAAATGCCAAAACACTCGCGGACGACTTGGTGCTAAAATCCTATGGATCGGTCGGTATTAACATTTACGAAGTTTCAAAGAATCACTTGAGAGTTGAGCTAATTTCCGGTTAATTCTAAAATGGAAACATAGATCATTGAGCATCAATATTCCTAATATTTTAACTGTTATCAGGATCTTGCTTACGCCCCTTTTTGTAATTTTCCTTTTAAAAGATCTGTTTCACTTTGCGCTTCTGGTATTTACCATTGCAGCCATCAGCGATGGACTGGATGGCCTGCTGGCAAGATATTTTAATCAGTACAGTGTGTTGGGTGCTTACCTTGATCCCATTGCCGACAAGCTTTTATTGGCGTCTGCTTTTGTAAGCCTGGCTGTTCTAAAAATAATTCCCCCCTGGTTGGCAGTGATCGTCTTGAGCCGTGACATCCTGATTATCACCGGCATCGCTGTTTTTTCATTAATGGATATTCCTATTGAAATAAATCCGAGCCTTGTGAGCAAATGGACGACGGTTGCACAGTTTTTAACGATTTTACTGACCCTTCTTGATCCGGGCATTCCAGGAATTCAAATAACTAATTGGTCGCTGTTTTGGATTACGGCAGGCCTTACCATAGTTTCCGGCCTTCATTATGTATACTTTGGCTTAAACGTTCTACAGAATTCTTATGGCAAAAACCAAAAAAAATGACAGCACAGCTTTGCTCTTGGCTGATCTTTTACCTGAATTTGGCAGAGGGCTTTTTTTTTCAAATAAAATGATTAGTATAGGCTTGTTTATAATTTGAATGATATCAGATATGGGAGGATACCATGTGGGAATATACTAAAACGGTGAAAGATCACTTTCTCAATCCTCGAAATGTGGGTGTGATTGAGGATGCCGACGGCGTCGGAGAAGTCGGATCCCTGGCTTGCGGGGATGCCCTGACGCTTTATTTTAAGCTGGATGAAAATAAAAAAATCAAAGATGCAAAATTTCAAACCTTTGGCTGCGCAAGTGCCATTGCTTCTTCATCGGCCCTGACAGAAATGATCAAGGGCCTTACACTGGAGGAAGCTGAAAAGATCACCAATGATAAAATTGCAGAATTCTTAGGTGGCATGCCAAAACAAAAGATGCATTGCTCGGTACTGGGAC
>CAXMTB010000213.1:0-5270 GCA_964195835.1 uncultured Nitrospinaceae bacterium
TTTCAATGTCTGCTGATATGTCTGACATTGTCAAGTAGAAAAGACCTATCCATTGTCCCCTGTTTAAGAGGACATAAAAATTGTTAATTTGCGGAAGTAGCCGACTTGCGATGTCTGCTATACATGTTGAGTTGCGAACCATTCCCAAAGTATCAAGATGTACGGTGTACATGTTGACTCAAAAAGAAAGGCCCCTCCCAATTAAGGAAAGGGCCTTTTTATTGCCGGAACAAACCGGCCTGAAAAAACAACGCACCTACCCGTCAGCCTGATCTGTTTTATAATAAAACAGGCTTTAATGCAGATTTACAACGGCTCCTCATGTTGCGGTCAACCCTTATCAATTGGAAAGGTGAGGGTAAAAATCACCCCTTTTCCCCCAGGGTTATTCTCAAACGTGATATTACCACCGTTATGCTGCTCGACAAGACGTTTGCTTATAGCCAGCCCCAGACCGGTCCCCTGAGACTTGGTAGTAAAAAACGGTTTGAATACATATTCCAGCGATTTGCTGTCTATTCCTTTCCCATTATCGGCAATTGAGATTTTTACGGTCTTGTCCAAAGACTGCCCTGTTTTTATAGTTATGACACCCTGGTGTTCGGATGCGGAGTAGATAGCGTCCGCCGCATTTAATATCAGGTTCAGAAAAACCTGTTGCAGTTGACCAGGATCGGCAACAATACGCGGAAGGTCAGTGCTGAAGTCTTTGACGAATTCTACCTGTATGTCCGGTGCCTTGACCTTGTATTTTGGGGAGCGCAGGGAATAGCGGGCGGATTTGATTGTTCCTTCAAGGAGCTGGTTGACATCCAGTGAAATCGACTTGGGTTTTGGGGGACGGGCATAGCTGAGCAAATCTTTGAGCATGGCGGCGATTCTGTCAATTTCATTGATCACCTGGAAAAGTATCTCTTTGTCCTCTTGAGGAAGAGGAGAGTCTTGACTGAGAACTTGCATAGATACCTTGATCCCTGCCATGGGGTTTTTTATTTCATGGGCCATGCCGGCTGCAAGTTCACCCACCACGGCCAGTTGTTCCGTCTGTTCTAATTTTGCATATTGCTCCTGCAGGGAAACGGCCATCTCGTTGAACGATCCGGCCAGCTCTCCAAACTCGTCTTTTAATTTTTCCTCTATTTGGTACTGCAGATTGCCTGATTTGATTTTGCGGGTAGCGCCCAAGAGTTCTGTAACCGGCTTGGTGATACTTCTGATGAAATAAAGGGAGAAAAGGACGCCTACAAAAAATGCAAAGGCAAGAGTGCCAATTAGAATTTTTCTGGAGTCAGCCACTTCCTCCATTGCCGCAGTTGTCTTTTTTCGTAAGCTGTCGTTGGCTATCATCGCCATCCATTGCGACTTATCAATTATCTTGTCCCCGATATCGGCCGCAAAAGTTTGAAGGCGCTTGATACGTTCAGCGTCCGCCGTCGAAGTTATGAAGTAACTGAGGGCCTCATTGTACTGACCCGTCAGCTCCTGCAATTGACTTATTTCATTGGCCATCTCTGGTTCATGATGGCAATCAGAACATGTTTGGGCCCGGTCGCGGAGTGTGAGGACATTATCCACTATAATGTCCAAATCCTTGTTGAATGATGTGCCAATGGTATACAGATTTGACTGCACCGTCTGAACGTTGATGACCAGTTCCTGCCGGATAACCTCTATCTTGTGCAGCATAAGCAGAGAGGAAAGATTTGCGGTTGTCCTGTCGATAATATGCAGGGTTGCGACAATGCCGGCAAAGAACAGCAGAAATAACAGGAAGAAAGCCATGATAATTTTTTTCTTCATTTGTTACTTTCCGTTTACCATTAGTTCACCCAGAGCTATCTGGGCCATTTTTTCTATGATGCCAAAGTCCTCTTTGCTTGACTCAACGAAGCGAATGGCCTTGAATCGTTGAAGAACCTTGATGCCATCAGGTGTCTTGTCCATATGAAGCAGAACACTACCCAACCTTTCCCGTAAATCCTGGTCAATTTCACTTTTGATGCAGAGGGTGACTTCAGGGACTTTGGGGGACCGGGCAATGATTTCCAGCTCTTGCTCAATAGAAGGGTCATTCTTGACCAGGTTGTTATAAAATGTATCTTTCGCCGCACCAATGTCAGCCCGTCCGTCAAGTACTGCAAAGATTGCTGATACATGGCTGCCGGAAAAATAATATCGGTGAAAAAACTTATTTATATCCTTTACGCCTTGCTGCTTTAAAAATGCCAGGGGAAAGAGGTAACCCTCCATGGTTGCCGGATCCACAAATACGATGTTGCTCCCCTCCATATCCAATATACTGCTTATACCGCTGTCTTTACGTACAAAAATGTATCCATGTGAAGTTGCCTCCCCATTCAGATTGACGGGATTGGCCACCGGTTCCAAATGCAACTTTTTAATGCCCATGGTGGCGGTATAGGAGGAGAGAAACGCTCCATCCAGTTTGAGGGTTTTGAACCGTTTGATTACTTCACCATAACGGCTCATGATGGTGAGTTTTACTTTCACCCCGAGCTGATCCGAAAGATAGTCTGCCAGATAGCGATACCGTTCCATCTGGTCGAAAATGTTATGTTCGGGTTCGATGCCGAACAACAGTTCCTTTGGCTGCCCGAATGCGACAACCGGCATGGCTGCAGAGAAGACAAGACAGATGAACAGGCAGGCGATAAGGCTCCGCAAGAAACTACGTACTGTCAGAGAAACCGGTCTCATTCAATCACCTTTGTAGCTTCAATTAACAGCTGGATCGGAAAATTGATGCCGAGACGCTTTGCTTCCACAAGATTTAAAACCAACTCCGTATCTCGAAAGATATGTGCGGCAATGTCAGCAGGCTTTGCCCCAAGCAAAATCTGCCATGCCATTTCCGCGGCCATTTCCCCTTGTGTATGCGACGGTTGATACAGAGTCATCAGCACCCCGGACTCCGTGTCGTCTGGAAAAATATCAGCAACCGGGACCTGTTTTTCATCCAGAATCGTTATGATGTCATCAAGCCACAAGTGGGCGATGGAACTCCCGGTCATGAAAACGATTTCCGACTCTATAGGCTTTAACTTGTCCAGGTCGGTGCGTGACCGGATATCAATTCTTTCAGTCTTTATATTCTGCTGAGTAGCAAGGGACTGCATTGTTTCGTATTGCCGTACCGAATCTTCCTCCACACTGCTGAAGACGATACCGATGCTATTGACGGTTTTGAGGCGTTTGAAGTATCGGAGAATACTTGACAGGGGCACCTTGAAGCCGCAACCCGTTACATGCTTTGCGCTTACGGCCGCATGATCAGGTTCGTACAAACCGGCGTAGACCAAAGGGATGCTACTTTTTTCGTGGATAACCGCCTGGGCGGCGGGCGAACCATATGTTACGATAAGGTCCACGTCAAATGCTATGAGTTTTCGGGCGGAATTACTCCAGGAAATGGGATTCGGAAAAGGTCTTTGCAGGATAATCTCGATTTTTTCAACCCCGTCAGACCTCCTGTTGAGCTCGGCGACAAAGGCTTCGTGTATCGCCCTATAAAAAGGGATATCACCGGTCATGATAACACCGATCCGTTTTTCAGCATGCAAATCGGATGCAGCTGCGAGAACGAAAAGAACGGTGAGAAGTATTCTCATCAATGGGTGGTGTAACGTATTCACTTAAAAGGACCTTTTCATGCTGAAGGTGGCTGTAAATACATTGCCATCCTGGTAGCCGTAAGGCTTGTCATTATAAATATCAAAGTATAGCTTGAGCCCTGCCTCCCAGTCCTTTGGAAGCTTTTTGGCCATATCTAGGGAAAAGCTGGTTTCGGTTGTTTCCACGTCTGAAAACGAGGATAAAGACTCCCCTTCAACCATAACAGTATAGTCGGTTGTTCCCTTGGATATGGTATAGCCCAGATCGGCTGCCACGGTAAAATCGTTCCGAGGGACCCAATGAAACGCTAATGAAAAGGAGTTGGCTGTATCGGTATAAGGAACACCGAAATCAGTGTAATATGGAGGGTCTTCGGCGGGCAATAGTGCGAACATAAGGTCCTGTTCTATTTCCCAGCGTTGATAGTACCAGCTGGCAGTGAGGGATAGCTTGGGAGTAAGTCCTGTTGTAAGGCTGGCGAGGAAGTGATCACGCTGTCCGTCTCTCTCCAGCGGGACAGGAGAATAGATATCGAGATAACTCAGGGAATCGCTCTCTGATAGGGCCAGGAGGTATTCCAGATAGATGTTAAGGGCAGGAGATGGTGTGTAGGTAGTTGTCAACTTCAGCAGATTGGATTTATCCGGGGTGGTGTTGTAGGCCGGCTGGTCGTAATTTTTATATTCGTATATTGCCTTAATCCTCAACTTGTCAAATGGTTTGGCCTGAGCCTTTAAATCAATGCTGTGCATTTTGGTTTGCGGGGTCAGTGAGGGCCATTCGGCAATATCTTTGCGTTCAAGTTGGGAAAACTCATATCCGGCGAACAGGGAAAGTTTCTGTGACGGCCTGTAGCGTGTGGATAGGGAAAACACATCCTTATCATAGGAGATGCCCTGCCGGACTGGAGGGAGGCTATCATAATAGCTTTTGTCTCCATTGTAGCCGATCAGATAGATCTTATCGGGAGTGTCCATGTCCACATCTCTATGCCTGTATCTGAAGAAG
The DNA here is from genome assembly GCA_964195835.1 of uncultured Nitrospinaceae bacterium. Classification (GTDB taxonomy): domain Bacteria; phylum Desulfobacterota; class Desulfobacteria; order Desulfobacterales; family UBA11574; genus UBA11574. The sequence goes on from CAXMTB010000213.1 coordinate 4,642, forward strand.
AAGCTGACGACAGGGGCGGGTATCCAGCTCAAATCAAAGGCCCCCTTCCAGGTGGTGGATTCGGTCAGGCTGAAGTTGTTCTTTTGCGACAGGTTGCTGAGAGTGGCTGCAGCGACAATACCCCCGGTATAGGATGAATGCATCTTGATGGTATGGGCCGATGATTCGGTTTCGGGAATGACATTGTGCGGATAGGCGCCGGCAGGTCTATCTGGATTGGTCGAACTTGTGTATTCAGGATAATTGTCAATAAGAATGTTGTTTTGGCCCGGATCAAACTTGGCCTGATCATAGAAGTATTCAATCTCAACAGGCCCGAGATGACTGTTGGCTCCAAGCTTCACTGCATTTGATGTCCAGTCTATATCTCGGGATTCGGATATCATCTTGTTCGTGGCGTCGAGCTGATTTATATATCCCAGGAAAAATCTCTGCTGGACCTTGCCGTCCTGTTCTACGTAACGATGATTGACAAAGGTGTGAAAGGGAAAATCCGGGGCCTTCAGCCTGAGCGACATCAGATTACTGGTAAAATCAACATAATATATGTCCGACGGATTTTTGTCGGTACGGAGCTCGGAAGTGTAATCATAATGATTAGTGTAATCATAATGATTCAGGTTGTGATG
>CAXMTB010000214.1:0-1030 GCA_964195835.1 uncultured Nitrospinaceae bacterium
TTTTTTTTCCATGCCATTTTAGACTCCTTAGGTTGAATTTTAGAGCCAAGAAAAAAAGGCCAGGTTTATTTTCTGGGTCAAGATACATCCAAACAATATTGACTTTAACTACTGCCATAAGAAAAGGTAACCAGCGGAGTTAAACAAAGTCAATATTTCTTGCCAACATCTTAACTTTTGGCAAGCCCGTTTCGAGTCAACATGTCCAGTGGCAATGTTGACTATGCTATACGATCCATTTAGTTCAGGTGTATAGCAAGAATCGGAATTTTTTATCTGACTGAAAAGTCCAGATTTAATATAGCAAATATTGACTTTGGAAACTGCAGGTAAAGGTGATCTAATAAATACATCTGTCCCCTTTTTTACATACCTTCCGGTAATGGATCAGTTTTTATTCTTCAGTTTGGGCTTGTGCAGCAAGTTTTGATATAGCTGTTCTTCTTCTATTTCTCTGCCTCGCACCTGCCATCCGTATCGGAGGGGCCTTTCTGGCTCTCACCTGAGTATTCCCTTGACAATCACCTCAACCGCTTCCCCAGACGTGAGCCCATGAGCCATGAGGGTTTCAAGCTGCCTTTTGTCCACGCTGCCGATGGCTGCCTCATGGGTCACCTTGGCCAAGGAGTTGGTCACACGCACAATGGGTATTGCCGTGGCCACCGCATTATCCTTGACGATCTCCATGCAGTCCACATGCCCTCTTGCCCCGGCGGCATTGCCTTCTGTTATACCTGTTACCTCTGCCGATGATTCATCCTCAAGAGCAATTCTTGTTTTTATCAGCCCTCTTGAATGTTCACCGGCCAGTATTACCGTTTCCTTTATCTTTATTTCATCGTCTCCATGGCCGAAGACCCTTGCGGTTAAATCGGTCACACCATTTTCTTCTGTCTCGACGGTGTAATCTATTTCAAGCCGGCCGACCCTGCCCGTGGTCAGATTGAAATCGCCAACGTATCTGCCGTTCCGGCCAACGGTGACAACCGCCTTTGGTACGGCCTCAACGCCTCCATACATTCCATGAAAG
>CAXMTB010000214.1:1038-5263 GCA_964195835.1 uncultured Nitrospinaceae bacterium
GCATTGCCTTCTGTTATACCTGTTACCTCTGCCGATGATTCATCCTCAAGAGCAATTCTTGTTTTTATCAGCCCCCTTTTTTATCTTCTATATGTCATATAATAGAAGCGCATAAGATCAATAGCGGTTATATCGCCGATGATGCATCCCTCCTTGTCCAAGACCGATATTTCCTTGACCCCGGAGCTGGCCATGCGCCTGAGCACATTGTCTACAGTCTCGTCCTGCGTGGTGGTTATGATGCGCTTTTCCATTATATGACGGGCGGTCTCTGCAGTGATGCGCCTCAAGATACCATGCGGGTGAATTTTACCTTCATAATGATGAGGATATATATGGCGGAGCAGGGTATCCACTGAAATCGTACCCTTAAGCCGCTTCTCTTCGTCAACCACATAGACCAGTCGGGAATGGATAAAATCGGTCATTATCTGTATCACATCATCAATATTACTATTCCAGTCAACAATGGGGATTTCCCGAGGACCGACACAATCCAAAACTTCACTAATCTTCATGGCATTCCCCATAATCGATTTCATTGGCCCTACCCAAGGCCCATTTAACCATAGGTGGCGCTATCAATTCATTAATGATCACGGATGTCAACATGGCGTTAAGCAGCACCTCATAAGTTTCAACCATAAAAAACGGGCGGGTAAGAAAAATCAAGCCTAAGGAAAGTCCCGCTTTGGGCAAAAGTGTAATTCCCAGGTATTTACGAACCACGGGCGATGCATGCGAAATTTGGGCCCCTAAAATCGTACCGCTGAGTTTTCCCAAAAAGCGGCCTAACATTAAGACAATACCGAGTAAAGCAGCCGTGCTGAAGACGGTAGTGTCGAAATGCGCACCTGCCAGCACAAAAAACAAGCAATAAAGAGTCTCCTCTATGGTTTCCAACTGGTGAAACAACTCATTGCCAGCTTTATTTCTGTTTGCCAAGATGAAACCCATGGTCATATTAGCAAGTAAAGGCGAAAAACTGGCCTGAATTGCTATGCCAGCCACAAGGAAAACGGCCCCCAGCATAACTACTAGATTGACTTCAGCTCTCTGCCTGAAATCGATTATGAAGGACAAAATGAATCCGCCGACTGCTCCGCAAACCAGTGCCTCGGCTATTTCCAGGAAACCATGGAGAAATCCCATATTGCTAGGACCCAATTGCAGGATATAACCGACAATGCTGACTGTGCCTGAAAACAGGACGATAGTTAAGGCATCATCCAAAGCCACCACTCCCAGAAGGGTGGTGGTCAATGGACCGCGGGCCCGCAATTCATGAATAATTGCAAGTATCGCTGCAGGTGCTGTTGCAGCTGAAATGGCTCCCATAATAAAAACAGCGGCAAGAAACTGCCCATAGCTCCCGGCTTTAAGAGCAGGGGAAAAATACCCTGCCACAAAGATTACTAAGGAGGCAAATAGCATAGCTCCTACTCCTTGGCAGAGAGTGATCCATAAAATGGATTTACCAAGCAACCTTAAGCTAGAGATTTGAAGACTGCCGCCGATAGCAAAGGCTATAATGGAGAGAACCATGAAGGAAACAAAGTCGAGAATATTCTCCACCTGTCCCCTGTTGAGAATGCCGGTGATCGAGGGAGACAGGATCAGGCCGGCAACAATATAGCCGCTCACCCGCGGCAACCGAAAAAAATGTGCAGCCAGTCCAGCCAAATATCCTCCTATTAAAAGGATACCTAGGGTCAGGAGTGAATGATACTGAAAATTATCCATAGCAAATCCTAAATCCCCGGAACTGACAAATTTTCTAATAAGCCTGATTTCTGCCGCTCCTCTTGTGCACTCCCTTGATTCAAATGTTTTATAATCCCATTCCATCTATGCGGGTATTACATTTAGAGCATCTTCCATCTGTCAGTGTGTTTTCTATGATTTCAAAACCATATCGCTTTATAAGAAGTTCACCACAACTAAAACAATACGTATTTTCTCCACCTTCTCCGGGGATATTTCCTTCGTATACATATCTGAGTCCGGTTTTCATCCCTATATCCCTGGCCATTCTGAGGGATTCAACCGGGGTGGGCGAAACATTGGGTAGTTTGTATGCCGGATAAAAGGCAGTGACGTGCCATGGGATGTCCTCTCCAACACTTTTAATAAACCCGGCTATTTCTTTAAGTTGATGCTCGTCGTCACTGTAACCAGGTATGATTAAGGTAGTGACTTCCACCCATACCCCAAGCTCTTTATAAAGCCTAATGTTATCAAGAACTGGCTGGAGTTTTGCGCCGCACAACTTATGATATAAGTCTTCGCTAAAGCCCTTTAAATCTATATTAGCAGCAGCAAGGAAGGGTGCGATTTTTTTTATCGCTTCTGTGCTTGTAAAGCCATTTGTAACAAATACGTTCTTTATCCTCTCCTTATGGGCAAGCTTTGCAGTTTCATAAGCATATTCAAAGAAGATGGTCGGTTCTGTATAGGTATAAGCAATGCTTTTGCATTCCATGCTTTTTGCATTCGATACCACTTTTTCAGGGGACAATTCATCCCCAATAATCTTTCCTTCCATGCCTTTCGGCATCTGGGAGATATCCCAATTCTGGCAGTTCAGGCATCGAAAATTGCAACCCACGGTCGCAACAGAATAGGCTCTGGTTCCTGGATAAAAGTTAAAAAAAGGTTTCTTCTCGATAGGATCAATACCGGCTGCCACGGACTTGCCATAAACCAGTGAATAGAGTTTGCCTGTGCGGTTTTCCCGAACACCGCAAATTCCCCGTCTGCCTTCCTTAATTATGCAGTGATGATTGCATAAGCCGCAGACAACTTCATTCTTCTGCCCATGCTTATAAAACATTGCCTCCTTCATCGCTCTGCTTCCTTGTTTATTGTTTTCCCGTACTTTTATTCTTCCTTGCCCCTCTTGGAACGAGATTCAAAGACATCCAAAGGTTCATTCCAGTCAGAAATTCCGGTATCGGTGATATCCGTACCTAAATCGTCCACATTCCCGATATCCAGAGGCCCTGACCAGTTCTCCGGCGCTTCACATGGCTCTATCTCCAGCTGATACCAACTCTCCATTTCATATTCGTCCAGATTCCCATCGAAGTTCTGCACCTCAACGGTCTCTTTTTCCTCATCAATTGCCACCACCCGGAAACGTTGTCCCTTGTCCAGGTGACAATACCAATTGCCGATAATCGGATCGGATTCAGTTGTCATAGATTCTCCTCTTGATCTAATTTTACTTCGGGAAACCATAGTTGTTATTTAATTTTTACATCGATTGCCTTAGGCTTTGATTCTTTACTTTTCGGTATCTGAAGATTCAGCATTCCATCTTTGAAAGAAGCCTCAATTTTCGTTTCATCAACATTATCTGGCAGCGTAAAACTACGAGTGAAGCTGCCATAATAACGCTCTATTCTGTTGAATTTCTTGCCTTTTTCTTCCTTCTCCTGTTTTCTTTCGCCCCGAATACTTAAAACCCCATTGTCGACCGTAATCTTGACTTCTTCTTTATTGACCTCTGGAATCTCTGCCTTGATTATGTATTCTTTTTCTGTCTCAGCAATGTCAATACGCGGCGCCCAATCGCCACGTGTCATGATCTCCTGACTCCCTAGGCGAGGCCAACTCAATGCCTTGGAGTATCGATCAAAAACATCCTCCATTTCTCCAAAAGGATCCCATTTTGTGAGTTGCATAATTATACCTCCGTTCTGAACAGGGTTAATTTTGCCGAATCATGCTATTATGATACGGCGCTCATTTTTTCTGGTTCAGTACTGCCATCCATCAAAAGAAGGCAGGTAGATACACTGTGCTTCACTGGGGTAAACAATCATCCCTCCAGCAACATTCAGTTTGATCACAAAAATCCATTCCTGTATCAAAACAGGTAGGATTTCCCTCTTTGGACTGGATGGCGTGAATCAAATCGGCCTTCTTCATTTTGCCGGACTTTAAATCAAGCATTCTCGCCTTTTCTCGCACTGCATGCATGTTCATACATCCCTCCCTTCAAGCTATAGTTTTCATGGTACTGTGATCTTAATGCAATGCTAAATATCAACTGTAATTCTGCTTGTACTGAAAACACAAAAGCCTCCATTGGGATATTTATCCCTTGGAGGCTTTACAAAGGTATTTTCAGATGAACCTCTCTCATTGGAGTTGTCTCCTGGTAGAGGTTTCTATGTATCAAGTGCTATATTTTAACTATAATAATTGGTACAGGTATAAA
>CAXMTB010000215.1:0-5255 GCA_964195835.1 uncultured Nitrospinaceae bacterium
GAATTTGAATCACTGGTGGTCAGCCTCAATAACATGATAGATGAGCTGAACAAAAGGAGCAAACAGCTCGTTCAGGCTCAGAAGCTGGCTTCTTTGGGGAGACTGACCTCCGGGGTGGCCCATGAATTGAACAATCCCCTCAACAATATATCCACATCGATTCAAATTCTCATTGAAGAAATAGAAGAAGATGGCCTGGAATATAAAAAAGAACTGTTGGTCGGTGCCGAGAAAGAAGTGGAAAGGGGAAAGGAAATCGTTCGTTCGCTATTGGAATTCGCCAGAGAAAGGACTCTGACCCTAAAACAGATAAATTTTCTGGAGCTGGTTAACGATGCAATTAAACATATCAAATCGGAGATTCCGGATAATATACGTCTTAAAGTGGAGGTGCCTGATAACATACAGGCCACTGTCGGTCTACGTATTAGAAGCGTTATAATCAATCTTATTGCAAATGCCGTCCATGCGATGAAAGACGGTGGAGAAATTACCATCAAGGCTAAGAACGAATTTGACAAAGAGGGATTTTCCTTTCAGGTGATTGACACCGGTGAAGGAATTCCTCAAAATATCATCACAAAGATTTTTGACCCTTTTTTCACTACAAAAGACGTCGGCAAGGGATCGGGGCTGGGACTTTCCATCACTTACGGCATCATGGAACAACATAGCGGCAATATATCCGTTTCCAGCGAAGTCGGAAAAGGAACGACATTTACCTGTTTCCTGCCGTTTCATCAGCCCGATCAATCGGATTTATAGAAGGATCATCGTGGAAAAAAAGAAAGAGGTTATTCTGGTTGTTGAAGACGAGGATATTGCACGAAAGAATCTCGAGCATATTCTGGTGAAAACCGGTTACGATGTCGTTTCCGTAGCCGACGGGAGCAAAGCCATCGATTTGCTTCACTCAAAGAGCTTCGACCTGGTGATCACCGATCTGAAGATGGAGAAAGTGGACGGCATGCAGGTTTTACACAAGACAAAAGAGCTTCAGCCTTACACGGAAGTCATTATGATTACCGGCTATGCCACCATTGAAACGTCAGTTCAGGCCATGCATGACGGCGCATACTATTATATCGCCAAACCCTATAAAATCGGAGAAGTTCGCCAGATTACCAAAGAGGCACTTTTAAAACGGCGGCTTCGGCTTGAAAACATTAAACTGAAAGAAACGTTAAAAAAGCAACGAAAGATTTCCGACATTGTCGGACAGAGCGCGGTCATGATGGATATTCAGAAAACCATTCATCAGATTGCCCCTTCGGACATCAATGTCCTGATTCTCGGTGAAAGCGGCACTGGCAAGGAGCTGGTTGCCCGATCCATCCACCAGGTTAGCCCCCGTTCTGAAAAAGAATTCCTTGCCTTTAACTGCGGTTCATTTACGGAGGAGTTAATGGCCAATGAGCTGTTCGGGCATGAAAAGGATGCATTTACCGGCGCCACGAAGGCAAAGGCAGGCCTGATCAAAGTGGCTGACGGCGGAACGGTTTTTTTGGATGAAATCGGAGATATGCCGCTGAGTATGCAGGTGAAGCTATTGCGCGTCATTCAGGAAAAAGAGGTTTTGCCGGTGGGCGGCGAGACATCTGTTCCCGTGGATGTTCGCTTCATCGCTGCCACCCACCGCGATCTCAAAGAGGATGTGGGAAAAGGTAATTTCCGACAGGATCTGTTTTACCGTCTGAATGTCATCACCATAAAACTTCCTTCCCTCACCGAACGGCGAGGCGACATACCGCTTCTGGCACATCACTTTCTGTCTCAAAAAAGTAAAGCCATGAAGAAAGATGTTCAAAATATCAAAAAAGAATCCATGGAATTGCTCTGTCAATACGGCTGGCCGGGGAATATCAGAGAGCTGGAAAATGTCATAGAACGGGCCGTCGCTCTGGCCAACGGGCCGGAAATAACCGTCGGCGATTTTCCGGATTATATCAGCAATCTTTCCATTGAAACCTACCGCAGGATCGATTCAGACCTGCCGACCCTGGAGGAACAGGAGAAAAACTACATTAAATGGGTACTTGGCAAATGCGAGGGAAATAAAACCAAAGCAGCAAAAGTAATGGGTATCGATCGGGTTTCACTCTGGCGAAAAATAAAAAGATATGGCATGGAGTCTGAAGAAAAATAACCGAAACTTGAGTTAAAAAATCAATAATAGTGAAAAAAAGCCATCAGGTTTTGATTATTAAATATAGAACATACCCGACATAGCATGTAAGGAGTAAGATCCCGTTTCTGCGCGTCACCATTTGCGTCTTTCTCATCATCAGCCACGGCAGAAAACTGACAAATATCATGAACAGGTAATCAATGAGGAGGCCGCTTTGAACAAAACCTCCGGGGATCAAAATGGGTTTCACCAGGGAAGCGGCACCAAGCACGCTAAGGATGTTAAAAACATTGCTTCCCACAAGATTGCCGATGCTGATGTCCATCTCTTTTCTTAATGCGGCGACAACAGAAGTGGCAAGTTCAGGCAGGGAAGTTCCCAGCGCCACGATGGTCAGACCGATAAATTTTTCGCTGACGCCAAACACCGTCATAATGGCAACGGCAGCATCAATAAGAATTTCAGCACCCACAACAACGCCGATGATTCCTGCCGTGATCCATACGATCTGTCTGGATCTGGAAGTTATATATTCGATGTTTTCTACGACATGTGCGAAGGCAACACTTTCATGATGAATCTTTCGCTTGGATTCCTTAAGGGCGATGTAATAATTGAAGCATGTATATATGATAATGCCACCGAAAAGTGACGCTCCTTCTAGTCTGCCGATTTTCGAATTCAGCGAAATCACCAAAAGATACAGGGATGCCCCCAGCATTATCGGTATGTCCCGCTGGATTACGGACCGGCTCCCCCTTATGGGATGTACCAGCGCCGATAAGCCGAGTACAAGGGCGATGTTGCAGATGTTGCTTCCGACAACATTTCCCACGGCGATCATGCTTTTGTCTTTCATGGAAGATACAACGCTTACCACCAGCTCCGGAGCTGAAGTGCCGAATGCCACGACTGTCAGACCGATTACAAGGGGGGTCAAACCCAGATTTTGTGCCAGACTCGACGATCCTTTGACCAGCCAGCCGGCGCTGTAATAGAGCATCAACAGGCCGATAACAAAAAGAGCCAGATGAAGTATCATATAGGTTCGCTCCGCATAAAAATCTTCCAACGCCTGTAACCGTATCAAACTTATAAAAATTTAGCTAAGAAAAAATATCACGAAAATACACGGGTACGATCTGCCGGATCTATTCTGGAGGAATATGCTTTGCACTCCACGGGGCGACGAGGCAGACGGAATCGGTAATGAACGAAATTTTAATCTTTTTTCGTGTTTTCATATTTTCTCGCTTCGTGATAAAATCATTTTTCCCTCGGATTATGAGAGAGAAAAAGGGTTGCATAAACGTTTTAAATTTAGTTAAAATCCTTTTAATTTTATTCCATTTAAGCTGGAAATAGAAAAGAGAAAAGAGGAAAGAGGATAAGGGAACCACGGATGATCACGAATAAACACAAATTATAATAATATCTATGTTTATTTGCGTCCATTTGCGGTTTTCTATTTTCTAATTCCTATTTTCCAAAATGAACTTTCAACCCTGGCCCAGACCGGTCACCATCACTTTATGCTCAAAAAGTCATGTTTGTAATAGGGCTTAGGGTAAATCTAAATATGAGCGATGCGCACCAGGGCGGGCAAAGCAAATCTCCTCTGGAGAGAACCAATCATGCACTATGAAGGAAATATCATTCGACCGCCCAGTGAAGCCAACAGCATTCTGCTGCAAATAACGGTTGGGTGTTCCCGAAACAAATGCACATTCTGCGGGGCTTACAAAGGCGAACGTTTTCGCATAAAACCGGATTCTATTATCATGGCCGATGTCGCTTTTGCGGCAACCCATTGCCGCCGTCAGCGTCGCATATTTCTATGTGACGGAGATGGTCTGATCGTTCCCCAGAAAAGACTGCTGAATATCTTGCAGGAAATTGAACGGCAGCTTCCCTGGGTCACCCGTGTGGGTGCATACGCCAACTGCAAAAGCTTGAAAATGAAAACTCTCGATGAACTCAAAGCCCTCAAAGCCCATGGCCTGGGCATTCTCTACATGGGCCTTGAGACCGGCGACGACGTTACATTGAAAAAGATCAACAAGGGCGCTGCATCAGAAGGGATGATCCAAATGGGCAAAAAGGCGAGGGCGGCGGGAATCAAGCTTTCCATCACCGTACTGCTGGGAATTGCCGGTAAATCGCGGTCGAATATCCATGCCCGCGAAACCGGACGGGTCCTTACCGCCATTGATCCGGAGTATGTGGGTGCCCTGACGTTGATGCTCATTCCCGGTACGCCGTTGTATCAAGATTACAGGGATGGAAAATTTTTTCTGCTTGAACCGGATGACATGTTGAATGAACTTAAAACCATGATTGAGGCCACGGAACTTTCAAAAGGGCTTTTTCATGCCAATCATGCCTCAAATTATCTTCCCATTAAGGCAAGATTTCCAAAAGACAAAGCAAAGACGTTAAATTTGATTGATAACGCCCTTGCGGGCAAGATAGACCTGAAACCGGAATTTTTAAGAGCACTTTAATTGGCATTTATTGTTCACAATTCACTGCTTACTGAAAAAAGGAGAAACGAATCATGACTGAAGGTTTGGCTGAAACCCGGCGAAATATCGATGACCTGTGTATCAATACCATCCGTGCTCTTTCCATGGATGCGGTTCAAAAGGCCAATTCCGGCCACCCCGGTGCCCCCATGGGGCTTGCACCGGCAGCTTATGTCCTTTGGACCCGGGTGATGAAACACAATCCTGAAAATCCCGGATGGCTCGATAGGGACCGTTTTGTGCTTTCAGCCGGGCATGCCTCCATGCTCCTTTACAGCCTGCTTCATCTCTCAGGGTATGCCCTTACCCTTGATGATATTAAGAATTTTCGTCAATGGAACAGCAAAACACCCGGCCATCCCGAATTCGGTCATACACCGGGGGTGGAAACCACCACTGGTCCACTGGGTCAGGGCTTTGCCAATGCCGTGGGCATGGCCATGGCGGAACGGCATCTTGCCGCCCGATTTAACAGCCCCGGACATGAGATTGTCGACCATTACACTTACATGGTTTGCGGCGACGGGGACATGATGGAAGGCATCTCTTCTGAAGCAGCGTCCCTTGCCGGCCATTTGGGGCTTGGCAGATTGATCTGCATA
>CAXMTB010000216.1:0-5208 GCA_964195835.1 uncultured Nitrospinaceae bacterium
GACACCGTCTATCCGTGTGCCATTTTATCATATATCTGCCGAAAAAAGCCTGAAGATCCCGTTCATGCATGGGTGTTTCAGAAAGCCTGCAGGCTGCATAAAACGGAAAACCTGTTTTCCTGTGTTTCCCTTGGACGTCAATTTCCATTTGAGCGGGGTCTGAGTGCAGGATGTGGTCGACACGGTATCCATCGTGACTCAGAACCTGGGTCATCATTTCCGCAAACAACTTGCCCCGAGCCTGGGTCCGGGTATGCTGTGAACGACCTGACGCGAATATTCTCAACTTTCCCATATCAATATTGTCTCTTTCAACCACGTTTCATCATTCCCGTAAGCTATAGTTCAAATTCCTTTTCAAACTTTTCGATATTATCCATTGCATCCATATGATTTTACGTTAAAAAAATTTCCGGCTTGCTAAGCTTTATCTGCGTTGCTAAAAATTAAGGGTACGAAACATGAATTAATCCCTTTCTAAAACTGTAGCTTTTCATAAATTTATTTTTTAACGGGAAAAAATCCGGTAAGTATCGAGGTGAGCACCAATTAAAGGGTATCACTTTATGCGGTCCTCCAAATGTGCATTTAAGCGGGATGAATTTAAATTTTAAGGAATGAAGTATTAGTATAATGGGAATAGTTTTGTGTCAAGAACTGACAAAGACACCCGTAATGTTTATGAATGAAACGAACTATAAAACAGATTGTGGATGGAGAATATTTATTGGAGGACGTTAAGGCTATCCGCCCAACTCAAAGATTCCATATATTGGCGAGGAAGGTCGTCATGATCTATACCCATAATGTTTGTAGCTTCATCGATCATCTCCCAGTCGCCCCTTTCATAGGATTCTACCAGGCTCAGATAGCCGCTTAAGTCGCCGGTTCCGGATATGAGAACTTCTTTTATATTGCTGGATAATGGAATCTGTGACATAAGATTTTCCATGGAATCATCCATGATCGCATCTATCAGAGAAAATAGGCCCAATGTGAACAATTCAGATGTTTCAGCACTGCTGCCGGGATGATTTCCAAGAAATTCACAGAATTTAGCCCTGACCAGTGAAACCCTTATCAATTCATCCGGTTTATTGCCGGCCAAACCCGCCATGGAAATCAGGGATAAAAAGCGTCTGATTCCAGCCTCGCCGATCATGACAATAGCTTGGCGAACGGAAGAGATTTCTTTCGCTCTCTTGAAGTATGCTGAATTGATCAAACGCATAAGTTTATAGGATATGGACGCATCACGGACGATCATCTTTTCCAGCCTGTTAAATTCAAAATCCTCTTTGTTGACCTCAGCCATAATTTCCAAAAGCTGCATCTGGGGCGTAGAAATTTCCTTGCCTCTCAAAACTTCCGGTTTGCTGAAAAAGAAACCCTGAAAATAACGAAATCCCATTTCACGGGCTTTGTTGAATTCGTCGTAGGTTTCCACTTTTTCAGCCAAAAGATCGACACCTCTTTCCGTCATTTTTTTGACAAGGCCTCCGACCTGTTCCAAAGGCGTTGCTCTGACGTCAATTTTTATAATGTCTGCAATTTCAATTAACGGCTCCAAACTCGGTTTGTAAAAGAAATCATCCAATACAATGATATATCCGTTAAGGGCAATCTCCTGGCAGGCCTCAATAACGTCTCTTTCTGGTTGTACATCTTCCAAAATTTCAACCACAAGCCTGTCCTGGGAAAACATAAGGGGAAGCTGTTTGAGTAAGAGTTCCTGGGTGAAATTGATGAAGGCCAGATTGGACCCGGCAATTTTTTCAATGCCAATGTTAAAAAAACTGTTGGAAAGCAGCTTGGAAGTCGCAGAATCTCCTTCGATTTCAGGAAAAAAGTTGGCCATGTCGGCCCTGAAAAGAAGTTCGTAGCCAAATATGCACTTTTTTATATCGAATATGGGCTGTCTGGCAACATAGATATCCATTTAATGACCTTTTAATAAAATAGTTTTCTAACGGAAACAGATATATGCAACAATCATGCCTTATTAATCAGCAATTTCGTACGCCACTATGATTGATGACTTTTATACGCCGGTTTCGCATCCGTATTTGTATGTCAGTTCATTTCATTAAGGTGTTTTTATATAAGGTGAGAAACTTGAATTTTAAGTCCAACCCGGTACCGTATGCCTCGAATATTGACTAGAATCTTGACCAATGAATACAGATTTGATATCCACTCGGAGAAAAATCGAAAGGAATATATATGCTAATTACAGAGATACTGGCCCGAAATGCTCGTATGTATGGGTCTGAAACAGCGCTTATCGAAAGAGAACCGGAAAGAAACCGGCGTCAGGAAATCACCTGGAAAGCATTCGACGACCAGGCCAATCAGATGGCCCAGAGTCTTATTGCCCGGGGAATTAAAAAAGGTGACCGGGTCATCCATTTGATGACCAATTGTATCGAGTGGTTGCCCATTTATTTCGGAATCCTTCGCACCGGTGCCTGGGCCGTTCCTCTCAACTTTCGTTTTGTGGCAAAGACCATCCGACATTGTACTCAAATCGCAGAAGCCAAGGCCTTCATTTTTGGTGAAGAATTTATTGAGCGCATTAACGCAGTTAAAGAAGATCTGGACGGTTTCGTAGAGACGTATATCTTTGTCGGCCCGAAGGAACTAACCCCCTCTTATACACTACCCTATCAGGACATGCTTGAAGCCGCCCCCCCCATCAATCCTGAAGTTGGAATTAAGATCACAGATGAAGCAGCGCTGTATTTTACTTCCGGTACCACAGGTACGCCCAAGGCAACCCTTTTGACCCAAAGAAATCTTGAATTTTCCTGTTTCTTGGAAAATCTGCATCATAACCAGACCCATGAAGATAACTTCCTATGTATCCCACCATTGTATCACACGGGCGCAAAAATGCACTGGTTCGGAAATTTCATCGTCGGGGCCCGGAGTGTCATCCTCAAAGGAATCAAACCCAAATGGATCATGGAAGCCATTTCCGATGAAAAAGTGACGGTGGTGTGGCTGCTGGTTCCCTGGGCGCTTGATATCCTCTTTGCGATCCAGAGCGGAGAAATAAAGCTCAAGGACTACACCCTGGATCAGTGGCGACTGATGCATATCGGAGCCCAGCCCGTACCCCCCACTCTGATCAAGGAATGGAAAAGAATCTTTCCCCATCATCAGTACGATACCAACTATGGTCTGACCGAATGCACCGGCCCGGGATGCGTCCATCTGGGAATGGAAAATATGCACAAGGTCGGCGCCATAGGGCTGCCCGGCTTTGACTGGGAAATCAAGGTTGTCGATGATCAATTGAATCCTGTTGCCAAGGGACAACCCGGTGAGTTGATCGTCAAAGGACCCGGTGTCATGAAAGAATATTATAAAAACCCTGAAGCCACACGAGAAACGCTGATCGATGGATGGCTGTTAACAGGAGATGTCGCCCGGCAGGATGAAGATGGATTTATCTGGCTGGTGGACCGGAAAAAAGACGTTATTATCACCGGCGGGGAAAATATATATCCCGTTGAAATTGAGGATTTTCTACAGGCACATCCTAAAATTCACGATGTTGCGGTGATTGGCCTTCCCAGTCTGCGGTTGGGGGAAATCGCCTCCGCCGTTATCCAGGTAAAGGCCGGTGAGGAACTCACCGAAGAAGAAATCGATGCGTTTTGTCAGACGCTTCCCAGATACAAAAGACCCCGAAGGATCATTTTCGGCGATGTTCCGCGCAACCCCACCGGCAAGATAGAAAAACCGAATCTGCGCAAAAAGTATGCAGGGATATCCGAAAGCTTTAAAGTGTGAATCGATTTAAGGGATAAAATTATGATACTCACCCATAAAGGCCGCAAACCGATCATTGGAAACAATGTCTTTATCGCGCCGACAGCCACGGTCATTGGAGATGTTAACATAAAAGACAATTCCAGCATCTGGTATGGCACGGTGTTAAGAGGAGATTTGGCCCCGATAACCATCGGCGAAAGCACCAATATCCAGGACAACTGCACCATACATACAGATCATGATAAACCCGCAGTTATCGGAAACCGTGTCACGGTGGGGCATAATGCGGTTGTTCACGGTTGTATTGTGGAAGACAACTGTCTTATCGGCATTAATGCAGTTGTTCTCAGCGGCGCATGGATCAAAACCGGCGCTGTTGTGGCTGCCGGCTCGGTGGTGAAACACGGACAGGTGGTCGAACCGTATCATCTTGTGGCCGGCATTCCTGCTGAATTAAAAAAGAAGCTTTCGAAAACAACCGTCGAAAAACGCAAACAGACCGCCGAACACTATATTGAGCTTGCACAGGAGCACATGGCCATAAAAAAAGCCGGAGATTAGTCCGGCTTCTTTATTGACTTTCAAAATTGACAACGGTCTCTGTTTTAATCAGAGCTCATATTTTCCTTCCATGTCGAGAATGAACTCACCGGGTTGATCCCCTGAGGTTACATTAAACGTGCCCTTTCCTTTGATGTTGTCCAGCTTGCCCGTTCCTTTGTAGGTCTCCCACGTACCGCTGGTGAGCTTGCTTTTCCCGTCACGATGACCTTGAAACTTGCTGTAGACCGAGCCATACTGGAAGTTGGTAACCGCATACCCTTCCATGTGGCCGCTGCCTTTTAGGCGGTCATGGAAGTTGACACTGCGGCGGGAAACAAATTCACCGGCAACACCAACTTCATAGTGAAGCGGTGTGCCTTCCAGTTCAATAAGCATGAGCTGGTGGTTGAACTCATCATGAACATGAAGGGATTCCCTTCGGGTAACGCGCAGTTTATATGTCGCTTTTCGTAACATGCTTATCTCCTTTCGTCGATGATTTATAAAAAAAGTCAACTATCAAAAATTTAAAATAATTTTAACCGCCGGCACTTAAATTGTCAACATCGGATTCAAAAAATATATTTCCCGTTTCGTTTACAACCAATCTAAGTTTTAAGGTTCTTCTCCAAATTAGTTGGAGAAAAGGATTCGAGGATCAAGTTGTTATCTTTATTTATTTGTATTTAAAGCTTTTCACTCGAACCCTTGAATCCTTGACCCCTTGGCCCCTTATCAATCGACCAACTCTTTGGGAGATGATTCAGTTTTAATAACTCCCCAAAATCTTAAGATAGTCGGTTTTTTCGTTCAACAGATCGAGCAACGGTCTAAAGGTTTCCGACTCGAAATCCGTCTCGATATCGACATAAAACATGTACTCCC
>CAXMTB010000217.1:0-5207 GCA_964195835.1 uncultured Nitrospinaceae bacterium
TTCTGCACTTTTTTATTATTGTGGCAAACACAATATGTTGGGGTGCACAGACATGCTCTAAAGTTGTGTTTACTGCTATATATCTGCAATCCCAAGTGACGGTTCAAAAGTTGTGATATCATACTCCGAAAATTGAACTGCCAAGGGATGTGTTGACCCGCCTTGCGATTCTGTCAGATCAAGTATAGGTTAGGAGAATTAACAAGATCATTTAGACCTCAAAAAATCATTCCTAAAGAGATAGACTTGAGTAGCAAAGTAGCTATTCAGGTCTTTTTTTTTCTCTCCGTGAAAAATCGATTTTTCATCCAAGTTAATATCAACTTTTTTTATCTAGTTATTACAAGCCATTATTAGATTTCATTAAAGAAAAATAGGCCAAATTATGAAAATTCACCTTTAAAGGGTGAGAGATAAAAAATTCTTCCACCAAAAAGGGGGTAAAATGACACGCTTATCGAGACGGTTTGTGATCGAAGTAAAGTTGAATGAAAAACCCGCTTACCGTCTGGCACAAATGGCCGAGGTCAATCCGAATGATTTGTATAAACTGATGTCTGGAATCGCGCAAGTCAGGCAGAATGACGAACGCGTCATTAAAATAGGAAAATTACTCGGCCTTAACGCTGGTGAGTGTTTCGCCCAGGAGTAAATCTATGGCAGTTGAAAATACAGATTTCAGGGCTCACGAAAAAAACACTATGGTTTTTAAAATCGAGTCTTCATTGGCGGAGAGGCGAAAAACCATTGAAGGCCACATTGAGTTATTAGAAAGCCGCTATCCAGAGGCAGTCCGCCGGGAGGCGGTCAATCTATTAATGGATAGGCTGGCATCAATCAGTTAATTTTTTCAAGGGGCGGACATGTCAGACAAACTTTTTAAAAGTGCATTATGGTACTCAAAGCAAGGTTACAGCGTGATCCCGGTAAAACAAGATAAAAAACCTTTCGTTAAATGGGAAGCATACCAATCCCAAGGGGCTGACCTGAATCAGATCCGGGCCTGGTGGAAAAAATGGCCGTCTGCAAACATCGGACTTGTAACCGGCAAAGTGTCTGGCATTGATGTTGTCGACTGTGATTCTGAAAAAGGCCGGGACGCGCTCAATGAATACCTGCCAGATGCGATCGTTACGCCAATCTCAAAAACTCCTAAAGGATACCATTACTTTTTCAAAAACTCACCAGGATTATCAAACGGTGTCCGCGTGATTACTGATTGTGACCTACGAACGACCGGCGGTTATGTGATCGTGCCGCCGAGCAAAAACGGAGAAGGCCAGAGTTATTCCTGGATGCCGGACTTGAGTATCGCAAAAGTGAAGCCTGCACCTATGCCGGAAATGCTCTTTGATATTCTGCAAGCGGGCGGCGGCCATGCCAAAGCGAGCTCTATCGAGCATATAAATGTAAGCATTCCTTATAAGGGCATAACAAACCCCAACATAACACGCATAACAAAACATAATATTCATAACATTTCATTTGATGAGGGGTGCCGGGATCAGACCCTTTTTCACGTTGCGAATTGTTTAGTCAAGGGCGGCATGGATAAAGATAACATTTTGCAATGTTTATATTTTATCGGATCAAACTGCAACCCGCCTTTCCCAGAAAAAGAAGTTTTCGCCAAAGTTGAGTCGGCTTTTAAGCGAATCGAAAACCGAAAAAGAAACCTTACAGCAGAGATCAGAGAGTGGATATCCATAACATGGCATAACATTTCCATAACAGATGCATTACAAAACATAACAAACATAACAAATGCAGACCGGCCAAAAATAACCGTCATAATGAACCGGCTTGTTAAAGAGGGTGTCCTTGAAAGAGTGCCGAATAAAAATGGCGTTTATCGAAAAATTGAAGCCGATTGCGAGCCTGAAGATTGGCAAAATGCTCCTACTGATACGGTTGAGCTTTGGCTTCCGTTTGGACTCAATGAAATGATTTCTATAATGCCCGGTAGCGTTATTTTGTTCGCTGGCGCTCAAGACGCGGGCAAGTCGGCGGTTCAAATGAACATCGCAAAAGAAAATATGCGCAAATGGGATGTCCATTATTTTTCATCTGAATTAAACGCAGGGGCTTTTAAAAACCGGATGAATAAGTTTCCAGACTTAGCAACAGATCAATGCTCGATCAAATTTTATTCTCATTCATCCAATTTTCATGATGTCCTAAAAACCGGAAAGAACGATTTGAACATTATAGACTATTTGGAAATCCACGATTCTTTTTACAAGGTGTCCGAATACCTGGCTCGGATTCACGAGAGATTAGGTCAAGGAATTTGTATTGTAGCACTACAAAAAGACCCAAATGCTCTTTATGGCCGTGGTGGATCATTCACACAGGAAAAACCCATATTGTCACTTGCCTTGGATCACGGCAGGGCTACGATTTCAAAATTTAAGGGAGAGTTTAAAGGCGAGAATCCAAGAGGCAAAGAATATCGTTTCAAGCTCTTAGATGGATGCAGA
Source organism: uncultured Nitrospinaceae bacterium (assembly GCA_964195835.1). Lineage (GTDB taxonomy): Bacteria > Desulfobacterota > Desulfobacteria > Desulfobacterales > UBA11574 > UBA11574. The sequence goes on from CAXMTB010000217.1 coordinate 2,481, forward strand.
TTTATTAAGGTGCAGGGCTGGCATAGGCCGGTAAAAGATAAAAAATAAACCGGGGTACTCGCCGGGCCGCCCCTGGGCGAGTGGGATTTTTCAGCATGGCGGGGTGCTGAATTTTATTACGAGATCACGGAGGGGAATTGACGAACTAAAACGTAAAAAACGGCCTGAAAATTAATCGAATATTACAATTTCTGTGACAATTTTTCTTATCAAATGAAAGAAAGCAAACAAAATAAAGTGGTTAGCGATTTACCCCAAGGGATAAAGAATCCCTTAGAGTGCCACTTTCCTTTTTTCAAGCGCTTCATGACACTTCCTGAAGCCGGATTTTATACAGGCCAAGCTGAGTCAACTATCAAAAGAGCGGTCTACGATGGCCTCATCCCGGTAATTCAGCGAGGTGACCGCTCAAAATGGATACTTGATGTTCTGGACCTGGACTCGTGGTTATTAAAGTTTAAAAAGTTTCACAATCCGGTTGACCAAAGAATAAGGACCAGAGACGGGAAATTTAAATAAGATGATAATGCAGACCCAAGAATCAGACTTGAGGACACTTTTTAACCTTATAAAAAACCTGAATACAAAACACATAACGATATTTAAACAGGAGCGTGGTTACAAAATTATGAGCAGAGAACCCGCCATGGATCCCAGGGATCATTTGAAACTCATCGGCCTAAAACAGTTTGAAACCTTGGAAGCAGCGCTGTCATCTTATGTTCTTTACGGGGAAATTTCAAACAACGAGGGGTAAAAATGAAAAATCACCTACAGACGAAAAACGGCGGCAACGGCGGACATGGCCTGAACGGGCAAAATGCTCTGGATTTATCGCCACCCAAAAAGAGCACCTGGACAATCGAAGTCCCAGGGTTTTTTCGAAAAAAGCGCCTGAAAATTTTGGCCGAAAGCATCATGCTGCTACCTTCAGGAGACATTTCTGTCACATTGGACAGTTCCAAAGGGCATTATATGGGCATTTCCCGCGGTCACTGGCGGGCGTTTTATTCGGAGGATGCGTTTTAGCGTGGACGATTTTATGCAAAGCCTCGGTTTGATTTCCGGCTGGAAGCGGATATCCTCTTTTTTGGATGTTTCAGTAAGGACCGCCAGGAGGTACGCGAAGTACTATAGTATGCCGATTAGAAACTGGCCGGGTGGCACACCTTGGTGCATCCCGCAAGAGCTAATAGTGTGGGGGATTGAGTTTGACAGAATTAAGAAAGAAAAACGCGCCAATCAAGGCCAATCAAAGCCAGATCAGGCCAAATAATCCCTAAACGAAAGGAAAAGAACATGAAACAGAATTTGTCAGCTCGATTCAAGTAGGAAGATATCACAACCATTGAAGGCCACTTTCAGACTCAAGATATATTGCAGAAAACACAAGTTTTTAGGAAATGATTACAAGTCATAATCATAACTATCTGGTGCTAAAACCGAATGATTGATACAAGGCAGGAATCGTGGATTTTTGTCTACAGGCCGGAACATCATCTGGTATTTTCTTGGTTATTATTATGTAAGTCTGTTTTTTAGATGGCTATAAGCTCGTCATTGATGTATATTAATAGTATAGAGAGGGGGTGAGTCATATGCCAACATGTGAAGCCTGTAATGGTGCTGGTGAATGTAAAAACGAATTTCATCCCAATTATACGTTCTTAGACCTACTAAACAGTTGTGAGGATTGTGAATCAGATGCGGGGACACCTGGCTCCTGTCCAGATTGCGATGGAGCCGGAATTGTTGACTCAATTTTTCATCAATACTCGGCAAGCTGGATGAGACAATAAAATTCCCATACATACCCCCCCTTTGCTAAATTATTGCTAAAGCACCAATAAGAAAGCCCAGGACAAACCTTTTATGCTCATCATGGGCCTGATTAATGGTTAAGCTGTCCCCACCTAAACTTGATTTGACAGAATCGTAAGGCGGGTCAATACATCACTTGACAGTTCAATTTTCGGAGTATGATATCACAACTATTGGACCGGCTTTTGGGATTGCAGATATATAGCAGTAAAACGTAACAAAGTCTGATTTTTCTATTATTATTGATAGGTTATCTTCTATTAAACTCCCTTATAATTTTATAAATGTCAAGCAATAATTGATATCCAAGCCTCATCCAGGATCAAACATTTGGTTTAAAGGCGGCTGTTCCGAGCGTTGCAGAACATTTCTCATTGCCTTGAAGTAGTCTCTTTGAACTTTCAAATTAGACACCTTACAATACCTTTGCGTGGTGGTAATCCAATTATGACCCAGAAGGTCCTGGATGGTTTCAACCTCTGCGTCAGCATTTAAAAGCTGTGTGGCCATCGTGTGCCGCAAGCAATGACAAGAGACTTTTAATCCGGTTTTCTTCGCATAATACTCCATGCGTTTTTGTATGCCCCTTACGGAGATGGGTTGACCTTTATAGGTTCCCTTTTCAACCAAAAAGATTTTTTTGACACGATAATGAGAACGCATCTTCAGATACGCGACCAGCGCATCATGGGCATCATCGCTGATATAAACAACACGATCTTTGCTGCCTTTTCCATGGTTGACAATGATTTTACGTCGCTTGAGATCAATGGCACCAAGGGTTAAGTTAGACACCTCTTCTACTCGCAACCCGCATCTGAGCATCAACTTGAACATGGCAACGTCGCGTTTGTTTTTAATCACACAAAACAGATGTTGGACATCTTCTTCACGCAGACACCGTGG
>CAXMTB010000218.1:0-5202 GCA_964195835.1 uncultured Nitrospinaceae bacterium
CGGGGACTTAAGGAAACGACCGTCGATTTCTGCAGACGGTCACTTCTTAGCAGTTAATTGTCATCAATATTGAGGTTCTATAATTCAACAAAGCCAAATCCAACTTAACGGAATTTCAAGAGGATCCCTTTTCTAAGAACTCTTGAAGGTCATCACAGCTATCCCGATGGGTGATTCCTTAAAAATCCTTGGGGAAGGAATGGAATTAGGCAAGGTTCATCAGCAAATTCTCAAAGAAGATCAGTTAGCGGAGTAGGTCAATAAAAATTCGAACAAAATTAAGAAGAGAGGGTAACACTCTCCTCAGCTGATTTGGGGTTGAGGAACTGATTTAACAATTCCCAGGCTTTTTGCTTTTGTTCTATATTCAAATGGTTTAATTTTCCCAAAGCATCAGAAAGTTTTTTCTTCGGTGATCCCATGTAGCTGTAATTTTTCATCAGCTCATGGGTCCACTCACGAACTTTTCTGATGGCCAGCTCTTTGACAATTCGAGACTTTTTAGTCACCGCTTTTTCCAGCATGCTGATGATATCATCAATTGAGGCTGGTTTTTGCTGTTCATCTTGCCTGCGCTGCATGTCAAGCATCCGCAGATAGTTATAGCGGTTACGGCAATATTGTCTGATGGCTTCCTCATCGCGTTGTTTTTGGATATTATTGAGAATTCCAAAAAAGTAGGATATATTGCACCGATCCGCATTTCTGTTGGTGGCCTTAACAAAGGCTTTTTGCGACTCATTGATGGCTTCCAGCTCATAGAACTTGATGCTATATTGTGCCCGTTTGAGTACGGCGGGCTCCAGCTCAAATCCGTAGTGGTCAATCACCCAGTGTATATGGTCCAGCTTGAGTTGATCTTCTTGAGTACCGGCTTTGGCTTTTTTATGATCTTTGAGTTGTTGACGTTGTTCATTGAGTTGGTCTTCTGATATCGGTATTGTCATCTGTTCTGCGGGTACGACATTTTTGTTATGCAGACAAAGCCGGTTGCGCATGTAAACATAAACGGAAATCAGGGAGTCAAGAACGCTTTTGGCCAAAGCTTTCGGCGATGACATATCTATGTGGATGGTTCCCAGGGCCTTTTTCATCTGGCTGAAGGCACCTTCATCCGTACCGTTGCCTTTGGGATTGTATGGTCCGGCAGCAACCAGTTCGATGCCTTCAGCTTTAATATAGTCGATGGCAACTTCGCTCAAATTGGCACTGCGATGATCACACACAATGCCGATGGGAGTGCCCCATTGCCGGCGGTGAGCCTCCAGAACGCGGATCACTTGCTGGGTGGTTTCCGTATCTGCGATACTGAACGCTGTATGGGTAAAACTGGCTACATCCACGGCTAACTCCACGCTAAAAGTAAACGGCATATTATCGATGAATATGATAAAATCACTGCCATCCAGACTTAACAGACCGTTGGGTATTTTTTGGCATAAGCTTTTATAAAACTTCGGCCGTTTTTTACGGCTTTGAGCAGACGCCAGATCATTGGCAATCAAAACCTCGTTTACCGTCTTGGAACTCAGATCAATGCCCTCTTCTTTTTTCAGTTTTTCGGTAAACTGCTTGAGCCGGATACGTTTTCCCAGTTCTTTTAAACGTTGGGCTTTCTCACAAACACACCTGACAACTTCGATGGTAACTTTGGCTGCCTTGCCACGGTTATCAGCTACCTTCAGCGGCCTCATGTTTTCATCAAAGCCCTGATTCCAACCATTCAAAGTGCTGGTAGAAACAGCAAGCACCCAGGCGGATTCACGTAAGGGGCGGCTTTTGGCCCGTAAAAAGCTTATCGCCTTTTCTTTTTGATGTTGTTCATAGTGCTTTTTTTTTCAGCCAGCAGTTTATCAATCTCATGGATTTCCCAAGCAATTTTGCGTCCCTCGTTTTCAAAACGTACATCGTCAAAACGCTTTTTGAGATCTTCATGCTGTGATCTGAGTTGTTCAAGTTCCTCATGAAGCGCTTGTTGTTTTAAATCAGAAGGTTGCATTAACTTGTTGGCCCACTGATAACCGGTTTTGCGAGATATCCCCGCCGCCTGGCAGATGGTTTTAACATTCGTATCCGGGGCCAAGCCTTGGGCATTAAGAATCTTTCTGGCCTTAATCACTGTGGCCACCTCTTCGGGGTTGAGTTTGGCTGACATGTGCACCTCCTGGCAAAGCAATAGGCCGACCCAGAATGTACAGTGTCAATTTGCCATCCGGGCTCAGCGCCAAGTTAATCATACTGCGTTCAGTACCACAGAAACTATAACAATAATCAGTGGATACGTCGATGCCTTTTGTCACAGCCGCCAACACCTCATCGGCTTGACCGTGGAAGCGTTCAGCCGGCACCACAAGTCCTCCGATGCCCTGGTGGGTGCGTTTGTAATTGTAATTGTAAACCCAGTTGCCAAGGGCGGCTTCGGCCTCATGCACATTTAAAAAATGCTGCTGATCGATCAGCTCTTGCTTGATGCGTCGATTGCAGGCTTCCACCTTCCCTAGTGTTTGAGGGTGATGTGGCCGTGCATGGGTGTGATCAATGACCTGGGTTTGCAAAAACTTTTCAAAACGGTTGATGCCGCGCCATGAATAAAAGACAAAACCGCGGTCGGTTAAGATCTCTTGCATCTTGCCATAGCGGTCAATGGCGCTTTGAACTAACAAAATGACCGCATCAGTGGAAGTCTCAGTTAGCAACCGCCAGCCCAGGATGAAACGGGAAAAATCATCCAGAAGCAGAATAATATACACTTTGAGTTTGTTGATGAAAAATTCCAGAATATCCATCTGAGCCAACTCTAATGGGCGACGGGCTTCAAAGCGCTGGCATTCTTCTTTTGCTGATTTTTTCTTAGCAACCTTGTAACCATTCGCTTGCATGATGGATCGTACTGTGCCGATGGAAATTGTTATGGCCTGACGACGAAGCTGGTTTCTTACCTGACCGGGACCAAAACCGGGATTATCATTCCAGGTATCCAGTATGGCTTTTTCGTTTTTGGCAGTAATTTGCTTGATTCCTCGTCCTGGATAAGAGGGCTTGTAATCGATAAAGATCTGCTTGCCCATACTTTTTAGCTGACGGCGCCAGTCGTAAATGGTGGTGTAATGAACATCGGCCAACTCGGCTGCTTGCTTGATTCCGATCTCGGCTGCACTGTCTAAAATGGCCATCTTTTGTGTTTGGTTAAATTGTCTCGATCTCATAACACTTTCTCCTTTCTTTTGTGCAGAAGGAAGTGTTACCCTGAAATTTTAAAATTTGTACGAATTCTTACTATCAGAAACAATGTACAAACATGTTATGAGGATCGTTACCGATTCTAAACGCCCGGAAGAACCCAAGGACCCGGAGAACTGTAATGTTTTTGCGATATATAAGAATTTTGCCCCGGCAGAATCAATTGAAGCCAGGCGTAAACAATATAAGAATGGAGGTTTGGCTTACAGGGATATCAAGCTGGAGCTATATGAACTGTTGAAGGACACCTTTGGGGGAAAAAGCGAAATCTATCGTCGCTATAAAAATAACCATTCTGAAATTGATTATATTTTACAAATAGGGGCAGAAAAGGCCCGAGCCATAGCTGCCCCGATCCTGGATAGTATCAAAAATAAGATCGGACTACGTTAATTAGTACCTTGATATTACCTTTAAAATTAGATCGCGCGTAACTATTAGACCACCTTACTAAAATATTCGTGCTAAGAGACACATGTGCCAGAACCCGACTCCAGCCTGCGCTGCTTGAGGGAGGAATCGTGTCCAAACATAATAAAAAAGTCGCTCTTATTACGGGGGCTAACAAAGGCATTGGTTTTGAAATCAGCCGTCAGCTGGCGAGCAATGGTATAACGGTAGTCGCGGGGGCCCGCAGTGAAGAAAGAGGGCACACTGCCTGTAGCCGTCTGAGGGACGCAGGAATGGACGTTCACTTTCAGCGCATCAATGTTACCGATGAGGGTAGCATTTATTCAGCGGTAGCCAAAATCAGAGAAAAATCCTGATCAATTCAGCTTGCCCCGGATGGGTCAGAACCGACATGGGCGGTGAGCGGGCACCCCTGACCGTCGCGCAGGGCGCCGATACGCCGGTATGGCTGGCCACTTTGCCGGAAAACGGTCCCTCCGGCGGATTTTTTCGCGAACGCCGGCGGATTCCATGGTAATTTCCCTACTTGCTTCGTTTTCAGTACCCTTATTAAGTATCCTGACTTCCGGTGCGACCCGGTCCAATTCCTCGAGTGCGTCACCCTAAATGTAGGAAAAGCTCACAGGTTACGGTTCGGCTTTCAATTTTAACGAGACAATACAATTTCCCAACATTTGTATTTTATTCTCAATACTTGAAGCTTCATAGCGTTCGTGGACAGTATCCGACATGCCCATCCGTACGGCACTTTGGCCTGGCGCCGACAAGATGGTGCTGATATTAGGTGATTTCGAGCCGTAGATCTTTATTAAATATTCTCGGGTAGTTTTATTCCAATCTTCATGATTTTTCGATTGAATGGGTCTATTATTCAGCAGTCCTTTAGCTTCCTCTATTTGTTCATGTAGCAGTTCAATACCTGTTTTGATATCGATAGATTCGGATCGCTGGGGTATCTTTTTTAACTTTGTTTTCCTAAACACGGTTCTTTTTATCCATGCCGAATATTATCTGCCAGGTGAAAGGCGACCGGAAAATGATGTTAAAATAGAAAAGAAGGCCGCATGGTACTATCACGCGTCCAAAGAGGCGGTCGAGGAGATTGAAACTGTTTGGCCTTCTAACGAGGTCCACCTTCTATAGTTTTAAATTTCTCTTTTGGAGCCCCACAGATTGGGCATTTGTCTGGAATTTTTTTGTCCGTGACATAACCGCAAACCTGGCAAACGTGATAGGCCTTTATTTCATCTTTAATCACATGATAAATGGCACGTTCATATAATTTTGCGTGGAAGGTTTCAGCATCTCTGGCCTGACTGAATACAAGTGCTGCAGTTTCCTCACCATCTTGTTCAGCATCTTTAATGAAGTCAGGATATTCATTTTCGCTGATTGATTTTTCACGTTGAAAGGATTTCTCTAAATTCGTGTCCGTATCTTTAACTATTATATCTTTAAACAGGCTTAAATGACGAGTAGCATGAACCTTCTCCGCCTCGGCTATTGCACGAAACAACAGGGCAATTTGTGGAACCTTTTCCTCTTCAGCCT
>CAXMTB010000219.1:0-5175 GCA_964195835.1 uncultured Nitrospinaceae bacterium
CAAACAGTCCGAGATGATTGCAGGCGCGTTCCATTTTCCGCAAAAGGATCTCGGCTTCTTCAATGCTGCCTTGGTTTATAAGGCAGTCAATCAACCAGAATGTACAGAGGAGAAAGGTACCCTCGTGCCCTGTCAGGCCGTCGGAAGTTTTATAGCGGTACAAAAATCCGTTATGGCTGAGTTCCCTTTTGGTTGCCTCGATGGTGGAGATAATTTTTTCATCATTATAGGGCAGAAATCCGTAATAGGGAATCAACAGATTGCTTGCATCAAGTTCGTTAGTGTCATAGTGCTGTACAAAGGCTTCCTTGTCTTTGCTATATCCTCTTTCAAGCACTTCCTCCTTGATGCGTTTCATGGTTTCGGACCATCTTTCACTGTCAGCCTCAAAGCCATAGCGTTTGGCAATGATCAACCCCCGGTCCAAAGCAACCCAGCACATGACCTTTGAGTATACAAAATGGAAAGGACCGTCCCTCACTTCCCAGATGCCGCTGTCTTTTTTCTGCCAGTTTCCGACCACATAATCACAAATATTTCTGAGCATAGGCCAGATCTGAGCATCTATCTTTCCTACATATTCAGAGAGCTTCAGGGCCGCATTCATTATTTCGCCGTAAATATCGAGCTGTTTCTGGGTGGAAGCTTTATTACCAATGCGAACGGGTCTGGACCCTCTGTATCCTTCCAGGTGCTCAAGGGTCAGCTCAGGCATTTCACGCTCTCCCCGCAGACCATACATGATCATCAGCTTGTCGGCACCGTCCTCTGAGAGAATTTTTTCCACCCAGCGCAAATAACCTTCTGTCTCAGAAAGATGTCCCAGATTAAACAGGGCCTGCAGAGTGAAAGAGGTATCCCTTATCCAGGTATAGCGGTAATCCCAATTTCTTTCTCCGCCGATTTCTTCCGGCAAAGATGTAGTGGCCGCCGCAGCTATGGTGCCGGTTGGGTTATAGTATAACAACTTGAGTGTCAGGGCCGAACGGTTGATCATAGCCTGGTAAGGGCCAAATGAAGAAACGCGGCCTGTTTCACTTTTTCTTACCCAGCTGCGCCAGAAGGCCTTGGTTTCGGCCAGATGTTCATCACCTTCCAGAATGCTGACACAGGACTTATCCTCAAGGCTGCATTCCTCCCGAGACCCAACAGATCCCAGTTTAAGCCAGACCCTTTCTCCAGCCAAGAGTTTCCATGTGGCAATAGCACTATTTTCACTGATCTTAAGAGGATGGGTTGCAGTTAGAATCAGTTCTACATTATTTCCTCTTGTCACAACTCCGCCTTCTATGATTTCAAATTCAGGCATGGTTCTGGCGTAGTTAAAGCGCGGCGCGAAAATGAGGTTGACCTTCAGCTCACCTTCTTCAATCTCGATATATCGGTACAGAGCCTGCCTTTCTTCCTGGAGATTCTCTTTGCCTGTAAAAGGGATGTACATAAAGTCGGTAAGGGACATAACTCCGGTTCTGGTGCGAAAAGAGGTCTTGAGAATATTTGTATCTGGGATGTATTCTGCTGTGGAGTCGAATGGATCAGCAGGTTTGAGGCAGAAAGATCCACCTTTGCGGGAATCAAGCAAGGCGGCGAATACGGAGGGTGAATCAATATGGGGGAAGCAAAACCAGTCTATTGATCCGTCCAATGCAACAAGGGCGATGGTTTGCAGATTTCCTATTATCCCGTAATCACATATTTTTTTATACATATAATTCTTGGATGAACCTAGGGTGAAGTCTTCCTGTTTTCAGCATTTGTCTGTTTTGCTAATTGACCCAACAACGTTGACATTATTGCATTATTTCGAATTCTACCGATTATGGATAATTGTACCCTCAAGTGATCCGCAAAGCAAATAGCGGAGAAGGTTTCGTAAATGTGATTCTTTTGTTGAGTTCAAAGAGATTGTTATCCAGCCATTAGTTTATAGAAAATTCTTAGCAAACAGGAATTGAGGAAAAGGGTTTTTGAGGAAAAAGGGGACATCGGAAAAAGGGGACAGATTTATTTTTCTTTTCAAAAGTTACTATTGCCAGTGGATATCTTAACGGGTAATCCTCCTATTGAAAGTCAACATGTTGGCAAGATATATGGACTTTTGGAAAACTTTAGATAATGCATAGAATAACTATTATGAAACAAATCTCTACATCTGAACATCTGACGCAAGGCACAACTTTTTTAAAGTTTTTTCTTATCCTAATACTCCTTGGTATCCTGCTCCTAGTTAATTATTTTTGGGACTTAATGTCTTACTTTTCACCTGATGCCATGCAAGCATGGCTTACTGAATCAGGCAGGTTCGCCCCTCTTGTCTACATAGTTGTAATGGTAATTGCGATTGTTATAAGTCCTATCCCGAGTCTGCCGCTTGATATTGCAGCAGGAGCATTTTTCGGACCTTTTTTAGGTACAATTTACTCGGTCATTGGAGCTCTGGTTGGCTCAGTGATAAGTTTTCTTATTGCGAGATTTTTAGGGCGAAAATTAGTGGAAAAACTACTAAAGGGTCACATCAACTTCTGCACAATTTGTTCTGATAAGATTCTAACAAAAATGGTTTTTATTTCGCGCCTGTTACCGATGGTTTCATTTGACGTGGTAAGCTATGGTGCAGGTTTGACCAAAATGTCCCTTTTTCGATTCAGTATTGCTACCTTTCTGGGAATGCTTCCCCTTACCTTTGTATACAACTATTTTGGTTCGGTTATCTTATTCCATAAGGGATGGACTTTTAGTGTCGGCATGCTGATAGTGCTTTTCTTCTTCGGAGTGCCACATTTTATTGAGAAAAAAAATTTATTTCCACATTTACATGGAATAAAAGAAAGCAAGAATCTGAATAAAAAATAGAATATAAGATGATAACCGTGAATGAGTTTGTCAATATTGCCAGTACGCACCTTTACTCGACTTCAGCTGAAAAACAGTTTCTGTTTTGGCAAGTTCTATGTGAGTAGTCAGTCTCAATAGTGATTTCATGTATCCACATGAAAACCTTATTTGGGAAGATATTATAATGAAAAATAATTTTTGAATTAGAACAAACAATACCCCTACATTAAAGATGTATCACTTTTATTTGAGGATGTTGATGCGTTATTTCGTCATAGCCGTTTGCAGCCTGTTGCTGGCGCTTTCTTTCGTTTCCGATGTAAAAGCAGGGGACACATATTCCAATCCGATATACGAAGAGAATTTTGCTATATTGTGGCAGGGCAGATCAACGACAATAGGTATTGGTGATCCCACGGTCATCTCGCATAAAAACACATTTATATGTATGTCACCGGTGATAATCAAAGATACAATGCCCATGTTTCACTCGATCTGGTGAACTGGCAGAAAGGCCCGGTTGTTTTTGAGACGAATGAAAACGGGCTGTGGGCTCCGGATGTATTTTATGATCTTTACGAAAAGAAATTCTATCTGTATTATACTGTAATCGGTCGTATAGGGGTTGCAGTCGCAGACACGCCTGACGGTTCTTTCCAAGATAAAGGCGTACTGGTCAGCGGAGCTATTGATGCGCACATGTACTTGGATAAGGATGGCAGATACTACCTGTACTACGCAACGTATCCATCCTTGCATATCTATGTACAGGAAATGACTGGCCCGACAGTTTTGAAGAAAACTCCACCAATCAAACTTCTAGAACCCTCAGAGCCATGGGAAACGGAAAATATACGAGTTACAGAAGCCCCATGGATGCTCATGCATGAAGGAAGATATTATCTTCTATATTCCGGTGGCGGTTCAAACTCCATGGATTATGCCATGGGCTATGCGACTGCTGACAATCCGCTTGGACCTTTTGAAAAGTACCCCGGTAACCCTATCATGAAGAAGGATAAGGGTGTGTTTGGACCCGGCCATGGAAGTGTAATCCGGGATTCTGCTCAACAGATGTGGTTAGTGTATCATCAGAAATTCAGTGACAAAAGAGATTGGATGCGCTTTATCGCCTTGGATCCACTCTGGTTTGATGAAACTGGTGTTCTGCATGGCAGAACAAGTCGTGGTTCCCGGCATCCTGCACCATCTGTTTCGATCGTAAAAGAATAAGATTTCTTCTTCCTCCTTATTTCCCTCATTTTCTCCCTGGTAAATCAAAGTTGATTATTTGGGAATCATACTTATTTTTTCGATATGTTGCACTTTGCAATGAGGAGGTAGATTATGGTTAGAAAATTCAGGTTCCTTCTGTTTCTACTTTTGGGTGTGTTATCTTTTTCCTTCATTACAAATGGAAATGCCGGGGTTCTGGAACGAGATGGTCGTGTATATATTGTCGACCGTTATGGTGAAGAATGGGATGTTACCGAAGCAAGGGAGTTTGGCTTCAATCCCAATAAATTCCAATACGGTATTGGTCGCAATGCATTTGTAACTCTCGATGATTCGCTATTAACCGACAGTCATGACAATATACAGCCGAATGAGCGGATCATTGCCATTGAAGATATCGAAGGAGGAAAGACGTTCAGTGTTGACAAGCTGCGTCGGCATGAGATTGCCAATTCCTGGCAGAATAAGGATCCGGTGATGGTTGGCTACTGACCTCTAGCAGACCTGGCAGCTGTGTACAGCCGCGAAATTGATGGACGGATTCTGACCATCGCACCGTCGGGCTGGACGTACAAAAATGTCTTTGTGCTCTATGACAAAGAGACGAGCTCGTTGTGGTATCCTACCCGGAAAGGCCTGAAAGCAATTCAGGGTGAATTTTTGGGCCGTGTTCTTTCCAAGGTGGATTTTGATGACACAATTTGGAAGAAATGGATCCGGAAGCATCCAGAGACTAAAGTGTTACGATAATACAAGCCTGGAAATGACAGTGAGTAAGTTTTGCTGGAGCGGTATCATGGGAAATTATTTTCATTACCGAGGCATAAAAGGGGCCAGATTTTCTAGATTTCAGGCTGGGGACAGATTTGAATTCTTTCCCCTCTGGTTAAGGGCAAGCAATAAAGTGAAAGACTTATTTTTCCTCACTTAAAATATCTGCTATCAATCAAAAGTCGTGAATCCTTCCTAAAGTATCAATGTGTCCACTGGACATGTTAAGTCATATTTTGTATGACAAAACTCAAGATGTTGGCAAGATATATGTACTTCTATCTCAGCCGTATTTAGTTAAAATCCCAACCGGATTTTAGCGATAAATCCAAA
>CAXMTB010000220.1:0-5138 GCA_964195835.1 uncultured Nitrospinaceae bacterium
CATATCCTCAAGATTATCGGATGCAGCAATGGCCCGGGTGACCACTTTATAAATGTCCATATTGATTCTGTCTTCGGCAACCATGGGATTCCTCCTTATAAATTCAAACGTTTATAAAAGATGTTTTTTTCTCGGTTTCGTTCTAATGGATGCGAATTTATTTATGAAACAATACAAACCGTCGCGTTTTTCAAGGCTGCCACAACTTTGCTGGAAACGCTTCCTGCAAAAAAACGCGCAATTTTTCCGGGCTTTCGATTTAATACCACGACGTTAAACCGGCCATCCTGTGTCAGGTCGATGATGTCTCCGGCAACATCCCTTTTTTTCGGTTCAAAGACAATGTCAATGTTATCTTCTGAAAAACCCTTTCCCAACAAATGCTTTTTAATTGTTTTAAGTGCATCTTCCTGTTCTTTAACCCTTTGTGACAGATAACTCAATGTGTCCTTCATTTGTTCCATAATGGGACTGCCGCGCATTTCAATGGTAGGTGCCGGAGTATATGCATTAAATAAGGTAACTTCAGCTTCTTTTTTGTCGGAAAAAGTGCGGCAGACAAAATCCAGGGCCTTTTTGTCATAGCTGGTAAAATTATAGGGTAATAATATCTTAGGGGTGTCCATACAGCCCTCCTTTCACCCTGTTTGGGGTTCTGTAGTTAACCTAAATTGAGCGTTTCAAATAGTGACAGGACTATAAATTTTCTTTTTAGATTTATTGATACGACTTAGAGATAATAAGCTATCTTTTTAGAAATCAGGATTATTTGTGAAAGGAGAGCGAGCTAGAAAGAGAAACACCATGGGAAATCATCCGAATCCGGTGAATAGGCTGCTTAAATATGTAGCTTTGATTTTCATTTTAAGAAATGAATACGATTTTTGTCAACAATTATGATGTCTCCGAATGTAGATACTACAATAGTTGAAATTTCTTTCTTCAGCCTATTGTCCGTTCAAGGGCGTCGGACTTGGAGGTGGTACAGGCGGTGTCTCAGGCGCCGGTTTTTCGATTCTGTTATAGACTGACATCAGAAAGAGTGTGGCCAGGGGCTGGGTAAAGAGAGAACCTATAAATACAGAGCTTCCAATCGCAGATATTCCTACAAAAAGGATAAAAACCACAACGTGATCCACGAGCTGCTCTTTTGTAACCATTGAAAAGCTCTCCTTAATCGCATCGATGAGTCCCAGATTTCTGTCTGTCATAAGCGGCAGCATGTAGATACAACAGAATGAAACCGCCAGCACGAACAGTACACCTGGCAGAAAAAGAAGCATTATTCCGATCAGAGCTATAATGAAAACAATGATACCAAAGAGAAGAAGGGGGAAAAAAAGCCGCATGTGCGAAAATATATCCTGTACTTTAGGCTCCCGTTCTTCTCTAATCAAAAGAAGAATGGAGTGTATATAGCCTGCCATTACCACCGGCCCCAATATACCCAGAGTAATGAAACTTATGACAATCATGGCGAGGGTCATAAATATTAATGGTGCAATATGCTGTAGCGTTAGTTTCCATGCGGTTTCGAGGTGATACTTAAAATCCATTGATGGCTCCCTCATATGGTTGTGGATTATTGCTCCGTAATGTCAAGAAAATATAGATATGCAGACATTCCAAGTCAAGTTCTGTCATCCCAAAAACAGTTTATTTGGTTTGTTTTTGACATCTATCTTGTATCCATACCATAAATCGTTCTTTAAACCACGGTGATTTTTTTTGAAATCATCAACCAGAAACTTACCATGCCTTATTAAACATAAGATTCACTTGACTTGATAATGGTATTTATACAATATCGATAATAAGATCGATCGAGACCTTTGAAAAACGCCCCCTTTTGCCCAATCCCGGCGTTAGGCTCAAATTTTAATCCTCGAAATACTTAATGTATGCCTGCTTGGCCGATAGATTTTCCGTCGGGGTGGTTAAAATTCTCGCCTGCCCCTCCGGGGCGCAGGGCCGGAGGCTGGGTCTTAAACAAAATTGAACATTTTTCGAAGGTCTCCGATTGTCGAAAAATACTGAGCCAGATTCTAAACAAATAGTCAAAGCAAGCAATAGAGAATGATATGACCTCAAAAGCCTTTCAAGATTACTATACGGATGAATTCGCAAGTTGCTATGGGTGTGGAAGACTGAATAAAGATGGCCTACAAATAAAAAGCTATTGGGATGGTGAAGAAAGCGTATGCCATTTTCAACCCAAACATTATCATACCGGTGGCTTTCCAGGTTATGTATTTGGCGGCTTGATCGCATCCTTGATAGACTGCCATGCCGCCGGCACAGCGTAAGCAATTAAATATCGTAATGACGGGAGGGAAATGGGTTCTGATCCGCCCCTGCGTTTTGTAACGGCCTCTTTACATGTAGACTATTTGGCCCCAACCCCGATTGATGCAACCCTGGAACTCCGTGGCAACATTAAAGAAATCAAGGGCCGCAAAGTTATTGTTGGCATTACCCTGTCAGCCAAAGGTAAAGTCTGTGTCAAAGGTGAAGTGGTGGCTGTACAGATACCCGAAGATATTTCTCATAAATAAATAAGGAAAACCTGTCAGGACTCCGGAGGGATATCGGTGAGATTGAAAGGGTGCTGAAGGCTTTGGTAAAATCATTATAAAATGGAGTTTTTAAATACTGAAATTGTTCATTGAACTGAATGAAGAGCAAGGGAATGCACAGAGATCTTATTACCAGTGAAAATTATTTGTTAAACTCATGTATGGATTTTTCCGCCACCTATATGGCGGTTTCCATGCTTGAACACGATCTGGGCAAAAACGCCTCTTTAGCATCATCAAAGACGGTTAATGCTTTGTATAATGTTATCATAAAAAGAGTTCACTCTTCCCAGAGACAATCCTATTTTTTATACAGAAAAGCGGCCAACACCCTCTCGTTTCTTGCGTCCGCCTGTGAAGATTCGGGACTGGCGGCAGAATCTATAAAGCGTCTTAAACATATTGTTGCTGATTCCGTCGGACCTTCACATCGGGCGACGGCTGAGGCATTGGGCTCACTTCCTCTGAAAATAAAAGGGCCGTCCTTAAAGGAACAGAGCATAAATAAGGTTACTTCGATCCGATGGGATAATTTGTGTCGTAAAACAGGTTTAAATGAAGACTTCGACATGAAATGTATCGGCCGGAGTCTTGTGTTCTCCATAGCGAGCGATCTTTTGTTTGTAATAAAATTATCAAGATCGGATTCCGAGAGTACAGGGTTGAATCGTGAGGCATTATGGATGGAGTATTTGCAGACGGTTAAGCACGAATTTCCGATAAAATTTGATATACCGACACCCCTTAGGTTTGGAGAAGCGCACCTATTCAGACTTACAGATTTTCCGGATAAGCTGAAAAAGAAAATGATAATAAATATGGATTCCGCTATAGGGTTTATGGTCCATTCCGACTATTTTGTTTATCCGAATCCTCTTCCTGATGAAAAAAGCGTTGATTGGAACAATTTTATGGAGGTTATGAGGCGGAACGCTTGGCTTCTGGGAAGGCTTGCCTCTATGGGTATCGTTCACACAGCTCCGGTACCTCTTTTTCACAATCGTGTTCAACGGCACAGGCGGCGCGATGAAGGATATTATGAATGGCCGAGAGGAGGAAGGCTGGATAGATGGCTAATGTCATGCCGTTATCCTAATTTGGGGAAATCGGGTGTCAGAGATTTTGAGCACCTTGAGGCTGTTTCAGGATCTTCTCACAGGTATTACAGGCTTATCGGCAATCATTTTATGAGCATTATTCTTATATGTGCAAGTTATTTCCGCAATCATCATCCTGAACGGACAGGTTTTGACAAAAAGGGATATCCCCTAGATGTACGGAACCTTTTCTGTCCTGATTTAATGCAAGAGCTGATAGAGGCTTCGTTTAACGCCTATTATGAAGGATTCACAGGAAGAAAAATAGGTGGTCGTTTACCGGTTGATTTTGATAATTTTGTTTTGCGTTCCATTGATGAATTCGGAGTCGATCAATACATGGAGGAAATTTTCAGAGCGACCGATCAACAGGAAATGAGCGATGATGAATTCAATGAATTTTTATTGGAGCGGGGGTTTAGCGGGGACAACATAAATGGCCTATCAAAAGGTCTGGAGGATATAACAATTATGACAGGTCCACATCTGGGAGGGTTTAATCAAAGAATTTCTTTGCCGGAACTTATTCACTTTACAGGAACTGCTGCTTCCTATTGTATAGGTGATCGGTATAAAGTTGATCAAAACCTTGAATGAGACCTTTGCAAAACCCCCCTTTTTGTCCAATTTCCTCGTCAGGCTCAAATTTTAATCCTCAAAATACGAAATGTATTCCTGTGGTTAAAATTTTCGCCTTCCTTGAACTTAAACAAAAATGAGGATTTTTCAAAGGTCTCTGAACAACTTGAAAAACAAAAACAAATTCATTGTGATATCGAAAACGAAACCTGTTCTTATTTGTTCATCAAGTTTTCAATCTCATCGGCTTCGATAGGAATGTTTTCCATCAGATCAACAGGGCCGTTTTTGGTGACCAGGATGTCGTTTTCCAGCCGGATGCCGATCCCTTCTGCTTTAATGTAAATTCCCGGTTCACACGTAAACACCATGCCTTCTTCAAATTTTCGGTATTTACTCCCAAGGTCGTGTACATCCAGACCCAAATGATGTGATGCGCCGTGCATGAAATATTGTTTATATAGCGGATTGTCCGGGGGCTGGTTCTTTATTGCTTTAGCGTCCAGCAAACCCAGACCGATGAGCTCTTTTTCCATAATGAGGCCGACTTTTTTATTGTAAGTTTCAAAGGTATTGCCCGGTGTGAGCATTTGAACGGCCGCCTTTTGGACGCGAAGCACCGCATTGTAGATCTCTTTTTGGCGTGGGGTGAATTTGCCGTTTACCGGGATTGTTCGCGTCAGGTCCGAGGCATAGTTGGCATATTCAGCGCCAAAATCCATCAGTACAAGATCACCATCCTTGCATTGTCGGTTGTTTTTGACATAATGCAAAATGCACGCATTGGCCCCTGAAGCAACGATGGGCGCATATGCAGGCCCCCGTGATCGATTGGATAAAAATTCGTGATAAATCTCCGCTTCGATTTCGAATTCCCATATCCCGG
>CAXMTB010000221.1:0-5128 GCA_964195835.1 uncultured Nitrospinaceae bacterium
CCTGGACTGTGGGGCTTTTTTTCTTAAATGTCAGGGCTTTCGATAACAGACTTTGTCCCGCTGCTAACTCTGGGTACTTTCATTGACACTACTTCTGAGATGTTCCCATCTGCATCTGATACCAGCATAGGGCCAATGGCCGCCAGGGAGCCCTTTAATGCGAACTAGCGGCTCACTTAAAACTGGTAAATGCTGATGTACAAGCATCAGGAACCAGACCTCCATAATATTTTTCTCGTTTGCCATAGATTTCTAAAAGTAAGGTGTCCTTGTCCATGCTTATGATTTTGGCTTTTGCCCCAGTCTTTAACATAAAAACCGGCGTTCCGTTATCCAAATAAACCTTGCCGTCCGTGATTCCGGAACTTGGAGACAAGCACACTTTAATTCTGCCATCTTCATTTATCTTTATAGATCTCGTCCCACCATTAAATGGCGCATTCCACTCACCGACATATGCCGCAGAAGGATCTTTATGTATCTGTTTTTCGTAATATTGATTATCTGCCACGTCACTCTGGTATTGATTAAAAGTACAACCAGCAAAAAGTAAAACTAAAAACAGACAGGATCTTATGTATTTCATGGTTGTCCTCGTAAAATTCTGAGAGTGAAAATTATTAGGTGATTATCCGGTATTTCTGAGGAGAGTCAAACAAGAATTATGTTTAGAGAGTTGCAAGCTATAAAACCTAACTTTCCAATATGGAAAGAAGGGGAGTAATGGGAAATACACCTGGATCTGCGGTCGCCTGGAAATAGTAAAGCCGAAAGCCCAAGTGCTCGGCATGAATGGTAGGAGCGAAAGTCTTTGAACCTCCATCCTCTTGCTTCTGAAGCCTGCATGCTACTTGAATGCGCTATATCCTAAGGTTGAATTTTTAAAAATCACGACTTCTGAGAAGAAAAACGGCTTCTTGTTGATAGAGACATTTGGGAGGCTGTTTAATCCACAAATTGTAGGCCACTTGGATCATCTCCAGGCCGTTATTGATAGAGGTATTCAGGAAGCTCTCCTTTCTGATACTTCAAAATTCAATTTGATGATTTTCTAGACAGATTGTTCCTACGACCTTCGAGCAAGGTCGCTATAGCATGGTAAGGTTTTATATCCCATATTTACAGAAAGGAGACATTTATGCCTGAGATCATTCACACTTCACGAATCAAAATTAATAGAGACCGGGGACCAATTAGGATTGCACAAATTGAAGGCTTTTCGGAACCGGTCTTCTATGGTGTTCATGGAGGGATACAGAAATTCTATAAGGTAGATCCGGTCGAGGAACATGCTGCTACCTTGGATCATATAGTCGGCGCAGTATCGGCTTGAATGATGGGAACCTTCGCCAGCGTGCTGGCGACCAAGAAAATAAGAACCCACACTGATCGCTTCCAGGCTAATGTTGAAGGGGATATCGAGAACGTAGAGGGTGTACTCAAAATTACCGTAATACGTGTTCACTATGCGCTGAAGTTAAACCCCAAAGAAGAAGAGGATGCTCGTTGGGCAATGGAGAATTACATTGAAAAGTGTCCTGCTGCTATGAGCGTTACTGGATGTATCCGGATCGAACATTCCCTTGAACTTGTTGCGGAGTGAAGTGAAGATACTCAACTACTGAGTAATTACAAAAGCCCTCGATCTTCGGACCGGGGGCTTTTCCTGTTTATCAAGATAATCAATAATTCTGATCGAGAAGACTGGACTCGAACCAGCGACCCCCTGCTTCCGAATCCTTTGGGAGAACAGTTAGTGCATTTCAGACGAACACTGGCTTAAGAATTCTTAGAAGTATCAATGGCCATGTTGAATCTCAATTATTGAAACTTTAAAGTCCCCCCAGTAAGTCTTTGCTCGCATCAGAGACCTTGAATGTAGACACATAGTGGAACAGGTAAAATGGCGACAGCCATGATGAGAAAGAATTTATAGAATGAGACCATCTTACTCATCCCGACCACGAGCCCAATGCCACCGCCACCACCGATCAGGGCGTTGCCAGGCAGATTCAGAAGCACCGCTATAGTTACAAAACGATGTCTGAGTAGAAAAGGGGCAATTTTCTTAGGAGCTTTTTGGTTCAAAAATTCTAGTCGTTCATTTTTATTGAGGGGTTCCAGTTGGCTGATTAGCTCACCTGCCTTTTCTAGGTAAAGCCATTTAAGAAACCGTAGCACTATACGAAGAGGAAAAAATCTCCCTATTGAGTAGCTGATTGATAAAGCAATGAGTGTGCAGAGATATATCAACAAAGCACTTTTGCTGCCGAGCAACAGCATGACTGCCAGCCCAAGTTCGATCCCTGGCATAAATGGAGTCGCCATCAAAATAATGTAGAGCAACAGAGCAATCAGCAATGCGCCTTGAAGCATAGATTCATGACGGGGAAATAACTGAAAGTTGATCTGATGCCCAAGCCATGTTCCTGCCAAATTGAGCAGTATTATGATGGCCAGTACAATGGCGATTCTGGAAAGGCGTTTTTTCTTTGAAGGGACTTCATGGCCCTGGCTCGTATTGACCAATCCAGTGCTCCTGATATGGGCTCTTGCTTCGTAAACACTCAGAGAAGAGAACAGATCATTCCTTTAACTTACCCCGAAACCAATACTCTCTACGAGTGTCCCAGTACCAACGTTCTTTGGTCCACACGAAGGTCACATCGACGTCTTCTGCATCAATGACACCATGCCAAGATATTTTCCCATGTGACGGACTTTCCGTGACAGCGTCAAAATGAATTTTATCACCAACAACTTTTGTATTATATGGACTGCTTCCAAAATTGTAGGGTTCGCATGAGGCCGAAGTAAACAGACCATCCTGGAAGAGGATCTCCTCATCTTCGTACTCCGCGAGTTTTTGGCCCACTTCCCCATTCTTGCCGACATAGGATTTGCCGTCTAAAAGGTTCGACTTCTCACCGGCCCAGGCTGGACTGACCATGCACCAACAAAGGGTCAGGGCAATCAAGGGTAAAATGTAAAGTTGCATTTGACCTGTGAAGGTTTTCTTGTGTGAACAGTTGATATTCAAAACAACCTCCAAGTTTAAGCTATTTGCTCTTGTATTAGATTTGTTGCGACATGCATGTAAATAGTATCAAACTCCTGGTCTTTTGCAGAGTTACTGCTGTGTCATTGCCTGGTTCTTAGAATAGAAAGCGAGAAGGATGCCTCGGAGAGCGCCGCGGAGAAAAACTGGTGGATCGGAGAACAAAGAAAAAGAGCTATCTCGGAAAGGTCGCTCCTTGTAAGAACTGATCAGTATGATTAGATTATTAAATGTCACCACTTGTGAGAAAAAAAACGGCTTCTTATTGATAGAGGTATTTAGGAAGCTGGTTATTGACTCTCCCCTACAAACAATATACTGTTCGTCAAACAAAAAAATATGACACTCTGTTCCTCCTTCTCGGAGTATGGAGTTTTTGCCTCGGCCTTCCCCTCCAGGAACCGGGGCATTTTTTATTTATCAGGGTCAGTAAGCATTTTGCATTTTAGCGAATCTAAGTACCTCAGAACAATATGAGAGGACAAATAAGAAGCCTTCCGATTTGACCTCGACTCCTGTCCGGATATAATTACCAACGTCTTATTTATGCAAGTATCTGAGAATATCGAGGGAAGATGAACTATGACTACAATCCTTAACTCGGATTTTATTCTTCAACATTTGGACGGCTTCAGTCTGAAGTATGCTTTGTGTCAATGACTTGAAACACAAACATTAAACATCTGCCTGACGGGCGACCTCAAGTGTACTCGCTAGTAGAATCAATGTTAGGCAGTCAAATTAGATTCAAATAAATAACACTTATAAGGAGCTAGCATGTCTGAAAATATTACTGGTTCATGTCTTTGTCGTTCTGTTAAATACACTATTAAGGGCCAGTTTAAGGCCGTAGCCAACTGTCATTGCAATACATGCAAAAAGGTAATTGGCGGTGCATTTGAAACTCTTGCATTTATTGACGAGAATAATTTTGAACTCATCGAGGGGCAAGATACCCTAACCGCCTACCAAATAAGTGAAAACGCAACAAAGAATTTCTGTCGGACATGTGGAACGCCTATCTTTAATTCATACAAAAAATATCCAGGCAATTGCATGGTTCAAGTTGGATCACTTGATGACCCTTCGATTGTAGCACCAGCGGTCAATGTCTTTTGCGAAAGTATGTTGCCTTGGGTCCAAGGAATCGCTGATTTGAAATGTTTTGAAAGAGAGCCAACAAAATAATACTGCCTAACCATTAAATCAACGCGGACTGATAATACGTCTGTACAAAATTGAAAAGCAAAAGCTAGAATTGCGTTGGGTCACGCAAGTTCGCGTCACCTCCGGTTATCGTTACCCGTTACTTTCTTAAATGTCACGACTTCCGAGAAGAAAACCGGCTTATTATTGAGATATATAGGAAGACAAAATTATGGCCACCAGGGTTCGATCCTTGGTGGCCTTTCTCGTAATGCAGGGTTTATGGAATCGTTCATTTATGCTGATATTGACCCTGAAAATCATCTGACACAACTTGACACGTTCTTAACAGGCATAAGATGTGAAACGCCTTACGACTGCTGTTTGAAGAAAGGTCCTTCGTTTTGAGCCTCGACTCTTTGTAGAACGGCTTTGATCTTTGCAACAGACAATAAACCTCGTGCCGAGAAGATCGTCCCGTCGATAACCAGTTGTGGCAGGCTTAAAGCCTTGAGGTGTGTCAACTGCTCCAGATCCATGACCGACGTTACCTTGGCAGGCAAATTAAGCTCGTAAACCGCCTGTTGCACCTTGATTCTCAAATCTTTGCATTTGGTACAACCGTCACCTACAACCTCTATCGTCATATCCTGCTCCACGTTGTTGATCATCCTTTAAGATAATCATCGCACGCCCCAACTGTTTTTTGCAACCGGCCTGGTCAAATTTATGACTTAAATTGTCATATGTCACGACATATAGAATGCTTTCGTGATTCTTATATTGCAGGGTTAGTAAGAATTTCGCATTTCAACCAATTTGAGCACACCAAAACAATGCAGTAGGATAAATAAGAGTCCTTCCCCTTTGACTTCAGCTCACTTTTGGGTAGAATTTTGTCGGTTTACGTTGATTAGCGGTTTT
>CAXMTB010000222.1:0-308 GCA_964195835.1 uncultured Nitrospinaceae bacterium
TATACCCTCGAACGGGCGTTACCAAAAAGCCCTTCATGTTTCATCCGAAAAATACAGATGTTTCGACGCCTCCTGGGTTGGAATTCCTTGAAACACACCTGGTCAAAGCAAGTTAAGGCAATAGATGTTCGATCATGATGTTCTTCATTTGGTTCCAGGTATCCGTTCCAACCGACGGTTCGTCAATGATAAGATGATGCATTTTCTCCTGTACGCCGGTCTTCCCTTTTTCCAGGAGGTGAAATTGCCATTGATCCAGGGGCTCTTTTTCAACCCTGCGTTTTAATTTGCGGTACGAAACCAATTCA
>CAXMTB010000222.1:318-5127 GCA_964195835.1 uncultured Nitrospinaceae bacterium
TAAAAATTATCGTCGGGACGTTGAGTTTCGGGCCGATATGTTGATTGAAATGCTGGATGGTCTCAAACAGTGCATTGTACGCTGCCATGGGTGTCCCGTTATTCGCAAGATAAGACTTCGACGTAAAACTCGGAATCACCAGTCCCGGAAACGGGGACAGCAATTTTGCCACATAATGGATCCCATGTATATCCAATGCAGGAGCTAAAAGCACCATCTTGTCAAAACGAACATCCGGATGCGATGCAAACAGGTCGGCACCGATCAACCCTCCCAGGGAAAAACCGACAAAAAACAAGGAGACTTTTTTTTCATCACTCCGCTTTCTCGCGTGGCCATATGCCCGATGTGTTTCATCCATCCACAATTTGTACGATACGTTTTTAAAGGCTTCCATGCGGGCTTCACTGCTGTCGACGTCCACTTCATGAAAATAATTTTGTCCATGTCCCCGCAACGATAAACTTAACACGTCGATTCCCGAATCCGTGAGCAACGTAATAATGGATTCCATTTTCACGGGCCGTAAGTTCAGCCCGTGAATGACCAATGCCACACCGTTTATTTTATCCGGGGTTCCGGCTTTAAACCAGCCAATGGCGTTATCTTCCGTCGGTGAAGCCCATGCGTCATGGAGGGGGTTCACATGGTCCTGGGATTTAGGTCTGCTCTGCCCACCTGAAGAACAATGGGCGTTAAGCATCGAGGCGAACAGGATAAGGCCCCATGACATGAAGACAAATAACTTTCCTTTGAAGATTTCCCCAAGCCCTGTTGAAACGGGATCTCCGCCCCAGTTAAACAGAAAAGACAGATAGGTTTCACGGGGTAAACTTTGCTTTGAGACGCTGCGGGAACGCTTGCCGGCCGGGTATTCTGTCAATTTTTACTTCCCTCGTTAACCCCGCAATTCCCAAGAGATGAATCCTGCGCTTCTCTCCGACAACCTGCGGGGATGCATTCGTTATACGGGTTCAAAATCCTCGGAACTTAAATCGAGCGATTGTCGAATCTTCAGAAAATTCAAGGCGCAACAATGATATCCTCCATATCAAAACCGACGCCACTCCTGAAAATCCTCTGAATTTATAGCAGATTTCGACATAAAATCAACGTATTTTGACAACTCGGGTCTTTAGAAAACAAACCCTTGCCTCCTTGAGTCCTCAAATCCTCGGCCCCGCTTCTCCAACTAAATTGGAGAAAGACCTTTTGAGATAGCTTGTTGATTTGACAGAATCCGATTTCTTAGATATGGGTCTTCGGTAAAAGAACTTATGCGTATGAACCATCAGCCATCTAATATCTTATGTGTTTGCTTGGGAAATATTTGCCGGAGTCCTTTTGCTCAAGGCCTTTTCACAAAGCTTGTGGATCAAAAAGGGCATAAAGGCGTCGATGCAGAATCTGCAGGCCTATTTGCGCTTCCCGGAAATTCGGCCACTTTTCTTGCCCAAAAAGTTGCGGCCGAGTACGGTGTCGACTTAACCGGGCACAAGGCAAAACTTGTATCTGAAAAACTGGTGACCGGATCAGACCTGATCCTGGTCATGGAAAAATCCCACAAGGATACGCTCCTGACCAGCTTTCCCATGGCAACAGACAAGGTTTTTTTAATACGGCATTTTGCTCGCTTTGGCTCACAAAACCGCGGCGTTGCGGATCCCTACGGACTTAATTACGACGCATACCGTTTTTGTTTTCTCGATATCGAGGATGCGGTTTTGGGCCTTTTGGAGTTCCTTTCCATACGCTAAAATATACCCCGTCACCCCTGAACACGGACAAATTCAGGAATGATTTGAAAAACAGACAACCATCGGAGACCTTTGAAAAATGTTCATTTTTGTTCAAGTTCAAGGAAGGCGAAAATTTTAACCACAGAAATACATTGAGTATTTCGAGGATTACAATTTGAGCCTGACGCAGAAATTGGGCAAAAAGGGGCGTTTTGCAAAGGTCTCCATCGATGGACAAGGAAGAACCCTATGAGACCTCTAGTCGGCGTCGCAATCATCGTTGTCAAAGACGCTAAGATTCTTCTTGGAAGACGTTTGGGTTCACACGGATCCGGCACTTGGCAGTTTCCAGGCGGCCATTTAGAATTCAAAGAATCCATAGAAGATTGTGCCAAAAGAGAACTTTTCGAAGAAACGGGTTTAAAAATACGAAATCTCAGATTTGGACCCTATACCAACGATATTTTTGAGGCAGAAGAAAAACATTATATCACCATATTTGTCATCGCAGAATACGATTCGGGTGTATTAACTGTAAAAGAGCCTAAAAAATGTGACCGATGGGATTGGTTCAGCTGGTCACAACTGCCGGAACCCAAATTTTTGCCGATTCTAAATTTGCAAAAGCAAAATTTTAATTTAAACGACCGGTTAACAAAAACACTGCTATAATTTTAGGCAGCCAATCCCAAATAATAAGGCACGGATAGGAAGCAAGATTCATATCGCCTTGAAGAAACTGGCATGACCGGAAAGTGAATGTATCAGAATTCTCCCGTGAAAAGCAGCTTCCCACGAGCTTACGCCCGTGGGAAGCTGCCAATTATTGGTAGAATGGTCTAAATTGAAGATTTAGCCCATCTTTGTAGGTTTTAAGGTAAAAATCGACTAAAATGCCATTTTTCCGCCAAACCCAAAAATATAATATCTGTAAAATTAGTTAGTTGCGGCAAATGGTGGTGCAATAAAGCCAATGTAGTGCCATAAAGTTGCCACGGGGGGTTGACACGGGCGCAGCTCTTTGAAATATATGCAAGCATGTATATTCGAAGAACAACTATCAATCGCCACAAAGACGGTGAGCCGTATTACACATATCGACTGGTTGAATCAGTTCGTACTTCAAAGGGTGTCCGCCAGCGCACATTACTCAATCTTGGCAGCAATTTTTCCTGCCCAAGAGAATCATGGCCCGATCTTGCCAAGCGTATCGGGGAAATTATAAGTGGTCAAAAGCAGTTGTTTCAGCCGTCTTCTGATTTGGAAGCTGCGGCTCAGCGTTATGCGGCATTAATCATCCAGTCCAAAAACCGGGCAGACGGAATTGACGGCGATAACACTTCTTCTTCGGACTATCGCAATGTAGACATAAGTACGTTGGAATTTATGAGGCCGCGCAGTATAGGTATTGAGCATGTAGCCTATGAGGCTTTGCGGCAGTTGCAACTGGACAAAAAGTTGCAGGAATTGGGGTTGAATAAGCATCAGCTATGCACGGCAATAGGAACGGTGATTGGCCGTATGATCGAACCCGGCAGCGAGTTAGCTACCCATTACTGGTTGCAGCATCATACCGGCCTGGGCGAACTGCTTGAATATGATTATGAAAGTATGAAGTTGACGAGAATGTATCAGATATCAGATATACTTTTAAAGAATAAACAAGAACTGGAACAACATCTTTATGAGCGTCAACGTTCTATATTTCAATTCGAGGAAACCATCACTTTATATGATTTGACCAATACATATTTTGAAGGCAGCGGCAAGTACAATGGTTTGGCTGCTCATGGACATTCCAAAGAAAAGCGGATAGATTGTCCTCTGGTTACGCTGGGTCTGGTACTGGACAGCAGCGGTTTTCCTATACGAAGCAAGGTATTTGCAGGTAATGCCAGTGAACCGCAGACCCTTGCTGAGATGATCAAGGGGCTTAAAGGATTACCGCTTGGGCAGGCTGAAAGCACAGAGCCGCAACAACTTTTTAAACAAGGAAAACCAACAATAGTAATGGATGCCGGTATTGCTACCGAAGACAATATTAACTGGCTCAAGAAAGAACGATACCACTATCTTGTAGTAAGCAGGAAGCACCACCGGGAGTTTTCAGAAAAAGAAGCTGTGGTAGTCAAGAAAGATAAAGATTGTACGGTTAAAGCCTATAAGAAAATAAATGATAAAACCGGTGAAGTTGAGCTTTATTGTCATTCCACCAGGCGTGAAGACAAAGAAAGAGCTATTTATAATCGTTTTTCCACCCGCTTTGAAGAAGCTTTGGACAAACTGGATTCCGGTTTGCATAAAAAGGGTTGTGTCAAGAAATACGACAAGGTTCTTGTAAGTTTAGGACGTCTTAAACAAAAGTATTCCAGGGCAGCCAAGAATTATCGAATTACTGTCAAAAAAGATAAAAAAACAGGCAACGCTGTCCAGATTATCAAAAAGCGTAAGGAATTACCAAATTCAACAGATTCATATCCCGGTGTATATTGTTTACGCACCAATCAGAATACCTGGGACGAATCGACTCTGTGGCGGACATACACAATGCTGACCGATCTGGAGGCCGTTTTTCGCAGTTTAAAATCCGAGCTTGGATTACGTCCTGTTTTTCATCAAAAAACGAAAAGAGTATCAGGCCATCTGTTTATAACATTGCTGGCCTATCATTTAATTCATACAATAAGATGCCAACTTAAAATGAAAAATATTCACTCAAGCTGGTCTGATTTGAGAAAACAGCTAAAAGGTCAGGATCGAATAACAGTATCGATGAATTGTCAAAATAGCGAGACAGTCCACATCAGAAAAAGCACACGTCCCGAACCAAGGCAGCAAGTTATTTATGATGCATTAGGGTTGTCTCATTATCCAGGCAGGACAATTAAAAAGGTGGTATCTGCATAAACGTAAAATTTGTAGTGCCATACAGCATGGGTTCAAAAAGACAACTCGTTGAATTTACAAGATTTTGTTAATTGAACCTACAAAGATGGGTTAACACCTTAGACCTGTTCGCTTTTACGCGGTTTTATTTGCGAGTTCTTGCCGATGGAAACGGAATTGTCCT
>CAXMTB010000223.1:0-1026 GCA_964195835.1 uncultured Nitrospinaceae bacterium
GTGGATGTTTCCCAATTGCATCAGATCATGGCCAACCTTTTTGCCAATGCAGTCTATGCCATGGACGGAAAAGGTGAGTTAAAGGTCACCCTGAAAGAAACGGAACTAACCCAGCAGGATCTGCTCGTTAAGAGAGGTCAAAACGCGGGCAGGTATGCTGTCTTATCAGTGAGTGATACGGGGTGCGGCATAGCGGTCGATACAATCACTAAGATATTTGACGCCTTCTTTACAACGAAATTTCTGTTGAAAGCACGGTAAACGAGGGGACCACATTTGAGCTCTATTTTCCTGTTATGGGCAATAACTCACGCCGTTGATGAATGTCTCACTCAGCACGACTTGTAAGACGAAAAACGGCTTCTTGTTGATAGAGACATTTAGTAAGACAAAGCTATGGCCACCTGGTAACGGGTGGCTCTTTTTATTCATGGTGCGCTTTTGCACAGTTCAGTTACGTGAGGTATCGATTCAAAGTTTACGGTACACCACGTATATTTTTATTGAAGGATTCGATAAATTAACAAACATCGAAGACTTGCTGTGGCAGGCGGGTCTGAGACAATCTTCTTCAAAACCTCCTAAAAATAGAAATCTTGCCCCACAGCTTCTACCTCCAGAACTGTGGGGTTCTTTTTTAAAATAGTTTTGAGGCTTTTGCCTTTCTCCTTAGTGGTGGTTAGAAGATGAATGAAAAAATAGAAATTACTCTACTGATTTTTCTGTATGTCTCTATCATTATTGCAGGCATTAAACTTCTCATGTTTATGTTCAAGAATAATGAGGATTGAATCACCGCATAAGTCACTATCTATAGAATACGCAAGCCCTCGATCTTCAGACCGGGGGCTTTTCTTATAAGTCACGACTTCTGAGAAGAAAAACGGCTTCTTATTGATAGAGACAGGAAGCTCTTTAATCTGCAGAATCAAGGCCACATGGAAACGGGTGGCCTTTCCTATATGTCAGGGTTTTCAGTAATTCGGCATTTCTGACAATTCCTCTCACGCAAAACAATGTGGGAGG
>CAXMTB010000223.1:1036-5091 GCA_964195835.1 uncultured Nitrospinaceae bacterium
TATATGAAACAAACATCTTTGATCTAATCAGGTTCATGGAGTAGATTGGTAACGTCTTATTTGATGCGTTCCATGAGGGATGAAATGATCATCAGGATCCAGCCCGGCATATGCTGCTGAGGGTTGGTAAGCATTTTGCTCAGCGAGAAGGAGGGCCTTTTGGATAAGAACATCAAACTGGGAGAACTGCTCATCAATTCTAACGTGATCGACAGTTTCCAACTGAACGCGGCACTCTCCTACAAACGCCACTGGGGCGGGAGAATGGGTGAATCACTGGTCAGGTTGGGCTATATCAGTGAGAAGGACCTCTGTACTTTCCTGACCAAGCAGTTTGACTTGCCCCAGATTGATCTGATCACCCACAGAATTTCCCCAGAGGTGCTTAACTATATCCCTGAGTCGAAAGCACGCGAGTTTTGCGTCATTCCGGTTGATCGTGTTGAGACTAGGGGCATCATGCACCTGGTGGTCGCCATGCCAGACCCCACCAACCTGTATGTCATTGATACACTTCAATTCTTGACCGAGTGCTGGATCAAGCCAACCATGGTCTCGGCCGAAGAGATCTTTAAAGCAATCAATCTGCAATATGACGTTGCTGCAAGTCGCCGATTCGGTGCTGGCCACACAGCCCCCCCTGCGCCCTTCCCACCCCCATCTGGTTTTGAGACTTCCGACCAAGAGGAAATCCCCCTGGCCTTGACTGTCAGACGCCTTGAGGACAGTTTTGAAAAGCTGATGCGTCTGCTGATCAAACGAAATTCTCCCCTGATTAAGGATTTGGACGACCTTTTAAATTCATTTATTCAGGGCGTTGCGCCGTCCGGCAAATCATAAGCGGCAAGACTACCGTTACCATTGTTGGCTTCAGCCAAAACACGAACCCCTATGATTCGGATCAGCGCCCCCCCTTGCTCCCGAAGCAGCTGTGCAATCAGACGGCGCAATCTCCAAAACAGGTTTCTTATAAGTTACGACTTCTGAGAAGAAAATAGGCTTCTTATTGATAGAGGTATTCAGGAAGCACTTTAATCCACATGATTATGGCCACCAGGGTTCGATCCTTGGTGGCCATTTTTATTTTCATTTATCTGTTGACATACCTGACAAAATCAGTAAGATATTAACCACAGAGCATGATTCTTCATGTTTTACCTCCTAAGCAAAACCCATAGAACCCGTTGCCCCACAGTCCACCCTGGCTGTGGGGCTTTTTTTATTATAAGTCAGGGTCAGTAAGAATTTGACAACTATGCCCATCTGTACTCTTCAGGGTAATGGAGGAGGACTTATAGGAGATTTGACCCTTTGACCTGCAATTCATATTGAGCTAGATTGACGTTGTCTTATTTGATGTGTTCCATAAGAGACGAAATGATTGCAGATAGAAAATCTTAGATAATTATTAAACTGCTACTGATGGCTTTACGATGACCTTCGGTTTTCTGTTTTATGACTATATTTCGGAGCTGTCTGTTTTCGAGAAAGCTTACTTTGAAAGCTCAAGAGCCTCGCATATTTAAATATTTTATTGGTGATCGAGAATCTTTTCCCTTAGAAAAGCGTGTTCTCAATGCACTACTCTTAGCTTCGAGCCTTCTTGCGACCTTGCTAGTAATAGAGGCGCTAGTCTTTGCCTATTCAAATGCTTTGGTTTTGTCTTCAGTGGCGGCCACCATATTCTGGATTCTCTATTTCGTTAGCGTACAACTCAAAGACCGTGATTGGCCGCTCTGGACATATCTGTTTGCCAGTGGATTTATAATTTTTGCTGATTGGTTTTTCGTTGGTGGGCAAGCAGGGTTAGCGCCGTTAATACTTGTAGCCATCTCCGCAGCTATTCCTTTAATTACTCGAAAAGAACAACTTAAAATTGGAGTTTTGTTTTTTCTAGTATTCTTCGGGGTCATGTATGCTTTTACGGCATTTTATTGGTACAAAATACCAGTGCCAACGTCATCGAGAAAGGACTTCTTGGTACAGCTCACGGAAGTTGGTGTTCTTTTCTCGTGCCTCTATACAGTTGCTTACCTTGCAATTAGTTCCTATCGCCGAGAAAAGAGTTTAATCTCTGTTTTAAATCTAGAACTTTCTAGCAAAAATGAATCTTTAGAGATAACAAACAATGAGCTACAATTGGCCTTTAAGGAGATAAAAAAACTTCGAGGACTTCTTCCTACTTGTTCATATTGTAAGAAAATTCGCCCAGAGCATATAGGACCTACTGAGGCACGCTCGTGGGTTCCTATTGAAAAATTCATAGAGCAACATACTGATGCAGAGTTCAGTCACGGCATATGTCCCGACTGTCTAAAAGACCATTTCGGAGAAGAAACATTTAAAAAAGTTTTCCATGTTCCAATATAGATTTAGGAGGTTATATATTTAATCTGGTTATCCACTTCGCTCAAGTGAGTGTCATTCAAAGAAAACCTTTCGCCACAGAGACACAGAGGACACAGAGAAATTCAAAAAACAATCAGGTGTTCTCTGTGCCCTCTGTGTCTCTAGTGAGAGAAACGAACGGGTGGTAAAGAGAATTATTAATCCTGACTATAGCTACTGGAGTGAAGTAGATAACCAGAATATTTAATTCAGCAACAACTTCAATAAATCAATCGATGTAACTTGAACGATTTCTTTTCAATTCAGGCATAGCCATTGAAATTACAAAGTGGGAAAGTAGCAGGGCGCTGATAAGGGATGTGATTACAATTGCTAATGTGCCGTTTAAGACCTCGCTGAAAACAACAAGAAAACCAAAAGAATAGACAGCAAAACCTCCTGGCATAGTCGCTTTTAGACTCTGCTTTTTTTCAGCAGGAGCTACCTCAAAGTTACACTTTTTACCGCAAATCCAGAAAATTCTTGTTCCATACAAGAAGCTCACTGTTGCCGTTACAAAACAAAACATTCCGCTAACCATGTCAAACATAAACCAACCTTTCGTTAGGCTGTATTAATCATACTCTGGCTTGGTCAATTGTAAAGGATTCTAATCTTAATGCATAAAGCGTCCATCTATGGTCAATCTTCTTATAAATCACGACTTCCGAGAAGAAAAACGTCTTCTTATTGATAGAGGT
Source organism: uncultured Nitrospinaceae bacterium (assembly GCA_964195835.1). GTDB lineage: Bacteria > Desulfobacterota > Desulfobacteria > Desulfobacterales > UBA11574 > UBA11574. The sequence goes on from CAXMTB010000223.1 coordinate 4,126, forward strand.
ATTCAGGAAGCTCTTTAATCCGCAGAATTAAGGCCACCGGATCAACGTCGGGTGGCCTTTTGTGTTCATGAAGACAATGCCAGCCTGTTCTCATAATACAGACGGTATACAGAGGATGTGCTGATGCCGTAATGTTCGGCAATTTCACGTTTACTGCAACCTGGCGTTTCGTAATCATTTAGAAGCTCGATTATCTCTTGAGATGTAAGTTTTGGCTTCGCCCCGAAGACAACACCGCGAGCTTTAGCTTTCTCTCGGCCCTATTGTTCCGCTCCCTTCTCCTGCATACTCGCGAGCAACTCACGTTCCTTGTTCAGGGCGGCGTTGCTGTGCATCCAGAGGTAATAGTTCTCCAGCCCCATCACACTGATCCCGGCAAAGAAAACCGCCCAGAAGTTATCCTGTAACGCCCCCGACAAATGATAGAAGGCATAGAATGCGGCGAAGAACGCGGCGTGCATCAGACCGAGGTAAGGTTTGATGTTGCGACTCATACGGGCAAGAGTGCGGACGATCCCGGAAAAGGCATAGACGACCAGGGCCAGGCTGATCATTTCCGCCGGGGGCGGCGTGCCAAGAAGGCTGCGCATCTCTGTGCTGAGTTCGGGCAGGAAGGAAAACCCATCGAAGGCCGCGAAGCTGACCAGCAGGAAGCAGACCATCGACCAGAGCCCGTTACCGGAAGCTCTTTCCAGCTTACGGATACGCGTCTCGATCCTGAGCCGCAGGTCTTCGCGTCCCGGCACTGACTGTTCTTCGGGCTTTGACTGCACCTGGCTCATTGTCGGCTCCTTCTGCCACGTGGCAGAATGGTTAAAACAGAGTCAGAAAAGGGCCTAAAGATTCAACGTGACGCATCTTATCAAGAGTCGTCGTCTGGCTTGGCTGACGCTTTAGTTTCTAGCTCATGGACTCGGTCGGTCATCTCCTGAAAGGATCTTGCCAGACGGGCAATGTCACCACTCA
>CAXMTB010000224.1:0-5076 GCA_964195835.1 uncultured Nitrospinaceae bacterium
ATTGCAGCGCCGAGGCCCTGGAAAAAACGGGCTCCGATAAGCCAGTGAGCCGAAGGTGCAATGCCGCAAAAAAAGGAACCAAAGGAAAAGAGACATAATCCAAGACTGTAAACCATGCGCCTGCCACGGATGTCGCTTAGTCTTCCGAAGGAAAGCAGCAGGGAGGTCACGGTTAAAAGGTATATCATGGTCACCCATTGGATGGTGGCAAGGGAAACCCCCAAATCAGCCATGATCGAAGGAAGTGCTATGTTAACGATGGAGCCGTCCAGGGTTGCCATGAAGATGCCGATGGCAACCATCAGAAATATGAGCCAGTTTTGGGTTTTTGGAAAGGTTTTGGGGTCTTTCATAGGCATGGGCCCATATTGGTAAAAAAAATATCAATGTCAATGTAAATTATACTTTTTTGCAGAAAATTTTTTGCAACAGCGATAGCGTGTGACGGAGCAATTTTGTATCGGGAAGAGAGATCCGCTGATTCAGGAAGGTGAAAGTGTTCCTGGGTGGACATCGGAGGAGCTTTAAAGGTGAAACGGCCACACATGCTTTTACCTTATCAGGATAATTGTGAAAAAAGGGTTGTGCCGTGAAGCACAACCCCTTTGGTAGCATTTGGTGGGCGATACGGGATTCGAACCTGTGACTTCCACCGTGTGAATGTGAAAAAGGGTTATACCTACAGGTAATAAGATATAAAAAGATGTATTAAAAGCAAAGGGTTATTTTAATCTTGGTGTTTAGTCTTTTCTGTTGTTTTATCTCATTATGGTAGCAAAATGGTAGCAATCAGGGGGTGGGAGGGTAAGCGCGATAGAAGGTCAGCCGGATTCTATTTCTTTACCGATTCCGCTACACACGCCCACCAACACACACACGTTTTTTTCAGGTCAACATGTCCATCGTACATCTTGGTATTTTAGGAACCATTCACGACTCAACATGTATAGATATATTTAACGTCTGAGCTACCTTGGAAGGGCAGAAACCTTTTTTAATTAATCTGAATATCATCCCGTCACATTGAGTTATTTGTTAAAGATTTTCATTTAGCAAGCACTAACAACGAATAGCCCCCCAAAATTCTTGCAGTAAATGGCAGACTTAATTTCGAAAATAACCAGCGGGGAACATTCGCTATTGCGGTCTTGATTGATGGACGATGCTTAAAATTCCCCAAAGAACCGCTCGTATAAAAGTAATCTACTATTTCATGACCAGTATCTTTAAGTGTAGCAAGCGCAGAGTCAGCGGTGAAATAGTGTAAATGACCGATAGAATAACGATTGCGCACGAAAGAATTTCTCAGAACCGAAGAAACGTGAATGTCAAGAGGTATATGGTAAATCTTATAATTAGCTTTGAGTTTACATAGTTCTATGAACCCCATGTAATCAGGAACATGCTCGAAAACATCTATTACAAGAAGAACATCAAATTTCTGAGTGTTTTCATTTTCCCCTGCAAACAAGTCCTGACAAAAAAAACTTCAATTTCAGCCCACTTGGGACCTAATAACAAATGGGCGATTCGATATTCAATATTACAACAATTATGAGCAGCAATACCGTATAACTTATACACCTCGTTTATTTCTTCACTTTCTTCGAGAAAATCCATTTATTTTACCAGGGAATTAAAGTTCATTATTTGACGGTTGCCAACTCAAGTATCCTTGCCATTGTTTGTAGTTGAAAGACTGCCCAAGCCACTTAACAATACTAAATATTATTTTTAATCAAAAGTTAACATTTCTTGCCAACATCTTGAGTTTTGTAATACAAAACTTGACTCAATATATCCACTGGACATGTTGAGTTTCTTTTATTCAACGGGTCCTTCTCAGGGGGTAGGGGCATTAGGGGTGCCGAAGGCTCGATGCTTGGCTACTTGTAAAGTATTTTTTATTTGCCGAAAACTTTTTATGGGAATCAACATATCCACTGGACATATTGACCTTTTAAGAAGCATTCATAAGTCAAGATTGATAGCAGACATTGTAAGTAGCTAAGTGAGGATTCAATATAGATATCTTGACTTTGGAATCTGAAGGTAAAGGTGATCAAAAAAAATAAATCTGTCCTCTTTCCTGTCAGCGTGTACTCAATTGAGTAAGTTCCGCTTTCAGCCAGTCCGAAGTGATCATGTTCACACCTTTGCATATCACCCTGTAGGGCTCACCGGTTATACTGCTTTTCGTAGCTGAGTAGAGAATAAAGTCTTCAGCAGTGTTTATCCGCTCTTTATAATAAGCATACTTTTTTTCAATATGCTCACGGGCCTCGAGTGAATCGTAATGCTTGCCGTTTCTTATAAAGGTGCATTCCGACTGTTCAATAAAAAGGAGCAGGGATGCTATTTCTTTAGTTGTCCCGGCAGCGGCGGCAGTGTGAAAAGACAGGAGCATGAGCAGACAGAAAAGCCCGGCTGCAGCCCAGCGCAGTATCATGGGCAAAACTCCTTTATGCATCATCTGCCAGCCTGAAGGTTACCAGCATGGGATTATGGTCTGAGGTCGTCACCTTTTCAGTCAATGCCTCCAAAGGCACAAGATTCCGATAAAAAATATGATCTAAACGCTGTCCCATAAACGTTGCCCGCCGGTCTGTGTCAAATACAACTTCCCTGGCACCGAGTTCCTGCGTAATATCGGCAAGGATTTTCCTGCGCGCTTTATTCCAGGAATTAAAATCCCCGGAGATAATGAGCGGCCCCCGGTGCTGCGAGACCACCTCTACAGCTTTTTCCAGTTGGGCACGATAGACATCAAGATCAAAAGAAAAGTTAATCATGTGGATATTGGCGATTACAAGATACTCATCGGTACCTGAAAGAGGATACCGTGTTATGAGAACAGTTTTGGGGATCCCGCCGAGCGGTTCGGGTGCCCTGAACGAACATAAAAAATCAGGTTTGACCTTGGAGGCGGTCAACACCCCGGTATAGATGTCCTTATAGCTAAATGCCTTGGCAATATCCCAGCTATACTGCTTTCTGTTGAGCAGGTCCTGCAGATCGTCAGTCAGGTATCCTTCCTGCAAAACAACAAGGTCACTTTGACTGCTCAGCCGTTCAAGGTCTTTCAGCCATATTGTATCGCGTCCCTTGTAGCTGTTCCAGTTCAGCATTTTGAAATTCCGGGAATTCAGCTCAGTGATCTCCTGCGTTGCCGCAGAGGTATTGCGCGCTGAGATGCGGCCTGTTGTGAAACACTCCGTATCAATATCGCCTGACTCGTTGTAATGTCCTGCCGTACCATGAAGGTCCGGCATGCTGACACAACCGGCCAGGAGCAGCCCGATTGCTATAATGTAGAAAAGAGAACATTTTGCCATAACTTCTATATGTTAAGAATCCCGACATGAGAAGTAAAGGGGGCAAGTTCCAGCCTGGCCGGTGATTGTGCAGATTTATTTAGAAAAAGGGGACAGACATTGCAAATAAAATAATTACAACTGTGAATCTATTGGCAGAAGGCCCAAAAAGCCAACATAAAAACGCAGCCAGAAACCAGTATGCGGGTCTACGTAATAGGTTACCTTTTCGCCGTCTTCCCAGCCATGCCACACTATTTTTTCATAGCCTTCTTCATTGGCTTCAAGCGCCAGCCTGAATGCCACTCTTTCGATGTTTTGGTCAAACCACCCTGCTAACCTGTTGGCGATATTCTTTGACGTCAGCACTACTCCTATCTCGGTATTATGATCAATCGACCGCGGGTCAAGGTTTAATGAACCGATAAAAACCTTTTCCCGGTCAAAGACAAACGATTTTGCATGGAGGACTGTTTTATCTTTGCCGTAATCAACGTTCTGCCCTTCCCTGTTTTTCTTGAACAGTTCTATGTTGAGCTCGTAGAGTTCAACCCCGTCCCGCAGCAGTTCCTTGCGATGCTTGGCATAACCGGCATGTACAAAGGAGTGATTGGTGGAAGCCAGCGAATTGGTCAGGATCCTTATCCGTACACCTCTGCTGCTCAGTTTTTTCAGGTATTCAACGCCTGATTTTCTGGGCACAAAATAAGGGGTAAAAACAATAATTTCCTCCCTGGATGAATCAAAGTGTGTTCTTACTTTGGGAGCTAAATGGAGATCCTCCTTATCAAAATCATGTTCAATCTTCTCCGGCAGGTCGTAAACAACCTCGGCCTTTCCCCAGTTGTAGTTTACCTTATTCTCCCTGATCTCTTGAGACAGGTCGGCCCCCTGTAAGGCCTGCAGGTAGGGTGAATTTTTCTGTTGGGCGACATAATCGTCGAGTTTCCCCCTCTCCCTTTTTATCTCATCAGGTGTTGGAGGTTCATCTTTCAATGCTAAAGCAGGATACGATAATTCGTCATTCCAATACAGGTCAAAGACCTTTGAGACCTCCTTGACTATCGGCCCGATTGCCAGGACATCAAGATCACTGAATGCAACATCCAGATCAGCGGAAAAATACTCGTCACCGATATTCCTGCCACCCAGGATGACGACCTGGTTGTCAACGGTGAACGACTTGTTATGCATGCGGCGGGTCACGGAGCCGAAACGAGTGAAGAGCTGCATGAACCGGCTTGCCTTGCGGCTGAACGGATTGAATATCCGCACCTCCATGTTGGGATGACTGTCCAGTACGGCCGCCCCAAGGTCCCGGCCGCCCAGGTCTATATCATCGACCAGTAATCGGACCCGCACCCCGCGATCGGCAGCCTTTAAAAGCTGATCAATAAACAGCTTGGCGACCTGGTCATTGTGGATCATGAAGTACTGCGCATCAATGCTTCGTTCAGCATAATGGGACATTACTGCCCGGGCCACAAAGGCATCCAGGCCGTTTTCCAGCAGCTTAAATCCTGACTCCCCGGCATGCCCAGCCTTTTCATAACTACGGGCTTTCCCGAAAGCGGTATGGTCCGTATCATTATAGGCATAGGTCACCGGCCGGTCATAGTTCTCCGGCAGGGTTGCGCAACCGACTGCCAGAAGCAGGACCAGAAGTAATCCACAGGAAATGATCCGGCTTATGATCTTCATCATTATCCACCCAGATTTATTGAAGGCATTACGGGTTAACCGACCAGCATAGCACCCAAAA
>CAXMTB010000225.1:0-5046 GCA_964195835.1 uncultured Nitrospinaceae bacterium
GTTTTCGTTTAACACCCCCGGTCAGAATGGGAGGATTTGAAACAGCTTCTAATAGAGTTTTGCTCAATTTGGGCAGGAGATTGATGAGGGGTTATTCTTTCCACAAATCGACGTCGATAAGACCGAGCTTTGCAGCATAGCGGGCCAGCTCAATCGTGCTGTGAAGATCGAGCTTTCGCATGATGCTGTGACGGTGGTTTTCAACCGTTTTGGGACTGATGAAAAGTTTATCTGCAACCTGGGTTGTAGACAGTCCTTCGGCCAAAAGGCCCATGACTTCCTGTTCCCGTGCGGTCAGCAAGTCATAGCTGGTACCCGAAATGGCTACCTGCTTTTCCGGCAAACCGATAAGTTTTTTGACCACCCGATGGGAAACCGAAGTGTCCATAAAATAATGTCCCTTTAACACAAACTCAATTCCGTCTAAAAGCAAATCCGCAGCCGATTCCTTTATCAGATAACCCATGGCGCCGGACTGAAATGCTTTTACGATATAATCTATCTTGGAATGCATGCTGACGACCATGATGCGGATTTTAGGGGAACATCTTAAGATGTCACCGATCAAAACAAGTCCTTTTACATCCGGCAGCCCCACATCCAACAAGACCAGATCAGGCTTGAATTCCTTGACCATTTGAAGCCCTTGACTCCCGGTACCTGCTTCCCCGACGATTTCATACTTGGAGTTATGTCCGATGATCGTCTTAAGACCTTCCCGAAAGAGGGGATGGTCGTCAATGATTAATATGCGCTTCTTCTGACTCACGATTCTGCTCCTGACAAGGAATTTTTACATATATTTTAGCGCCTTGCATCGGACGCGATTGAAGGGTCATTTGCCCTCCAAGCAGATTGATCCTTTCTTTCATGCTTCGAAGGCCCATCCGTTTCTCATTTCCCAATGCAAGTTCCCGTGCATTGACATCAAAACCTTTGCCGTTGTCTTCAATTCGAAGAATAATATTCGGGAATACGCCGATAAGCCTGACGATGGCCTGGTCGGAATCGGCATGTTTGCGGATATTGTTTAGACCTTCTTGAACCAAACGGTAAAGATGGATTTCGGTATCAGAGTCCAGTTTAAATAAATTTAAACCGGCCGATTGAAAGTCAACTTTGTTTCCGAATTGGCTGGAAAATTCTTCACAATACATCTCAAGCGCTTTCACAAGGCCCATCTCGGCCAGGGCCGGAGGTTGCAAATCATACGAAAGATCACGGACGGCATTGATGGCATTTTCGAGGCGATTTGAGATTTCCAGCAGTTTTTCTTTTACTGTGGCGTCTAATGCGGGATGATCCTTTAAAAGCATATCAAATCCAATTTTTGAAGCGGAAAGATCTTGAGCCACCCTGTCGTGAAGCTCACAGGAAATCATCTGACGTTCGGTCTCTTGTGCCTTTAATAACTGTTGTGATAGGTCTTGAATGTGGGATTCGGCGCGCTTTCGTTCACTAATATCTCTACTGACACCCCGGTAGCACGATATGTTCCCCCTTTTGTCCAAACACGGAACCCCGCTTGTCTCCATGATGACTTCAACTCCGTCTTTTCGAAGAAGAATATTATCAAGGGACTTGATGGGTTTTATTTCCGCCATAAGTTCAAAGATCCGCGCTTTTAAGGCCTCTTTATTTTCTGAAGAGAAAAAATCGTAGAAGTATCTACCGATCACCTCATCACGGGGATAGCCGATGATGTCTTCTACAACAGGGTTTGAATAGATATACTTGCCTTGCGCGCCCATCTCCCAGATCCAATCCGATGTGTTTTCAGCCATATCCTGAAATCGTTTATCGGATTTGAGAAGGGATTGCTCGAGTCTGTTTTTGCGAACCACTTTCTCAATTACGGTGGGCAGCAGGGTAAAAAAATCCCTGGATTTGACCAAATAATCTATGGCCCCCAATTTCATGGCGCGGACGGCGACATTCTCGTCTCCCTGACCCGTGATCATAATCACCGGGATGTCTCTGCCTTTTTGACTTAAGGCCTCCAAAAACTCGATACCGTTCATACCGGGCAGAAGGTAATCTGTTACGATGACGGTGGGTATGATCCTATCAAGCCGTTCAAGGCATATGTTCGCTTCCTGGAAATGATGCACCGAGGCATGCGGGAACTCTTTGGTGATGGCCCGCTTCATCAGGTTGAAATGGGCCTCCTCGTCTTCAATGATCACGAGCGTCAATGGTTCCACTGTCAAAACTCCTCATATTTTCCTTCCGGGGTGTGAAACAGGTTTATTGGTTAAGGATGGGCGGCTTATTCAGAATCATCCAGTAGAAATCGATTTGCATGATCTTTTCCTCAAACTCCTTGAACCCTACAGGTTTGGTCAGGTAGCTGTTGGCATAATTATCATAGGATCGGACAATATCCTCTTCCCGTTCCGATGTGGTCAGCATGATCACCGGAATTCGTTTTAGCAAAGGGTCTTCCTTGATTTTCTTCAGGACCTCTACGCCGTCGATGCCGGGAAGCTTAATGTCCAACAAAATCAATCCCGGCATGTGATATTTGACTTTATCTTCATATTTCCCACGGTTGTAAAGATAGTCAAATGCTTCCTCCCCATCGGAAACAATGTGGATCCGGTTTGCGTTTCTGGCCTTTCGAATCGCGCGTTTGGTAAGTTCCGCATGCGCCGGCTCATCTTCCACAATCAATATATCTGAAAATTCGTAATCCATACGCTCAAGTCTCCTTGTCTTTTAAAGTGAAGAAAAACGTGGTCCCTTTCCCCGGCTCGGAATCCAGCCAGATTTTGCCGCCGTGATGTTCGATAATCCGCTTTACGATGGTCAGCCCAACGCCCGTCCCCTCTCCGATTTTTTTCCCGGATGGCAGCCGTTGAAAGATCTCAAAAATCTTTTCATAATAATGTTTCTCGATGCCAATGCCATTGTCCCGGACAAAAAACACCTTTTGGCCGCCCTGTTCTATTGCCCCCACATCAATCCGTGGAGCAGGATTTTCCTTTCCAATGTATTTAACGGCATTGGACAACAGGTTTTCTATTACCTGACACAATCGTTCTATTTCACCATAAACCAAGGGGAGACCTTTTTCAACGTTTAATGTAACGCCGCTTTCATCGATGTAAGGTTGAAGCGTATTAAGAACTTTTTTCATGAGATCGTCAAATGAAAACTCAATTTTCCTCTCCGGCAACCGCCCGATGCGGGAAAGATATAGCAAGTCGTTGATTAAAACCTCCATCTTTCGGGAAGCATCGCTCATGTAATTAAGGTATTTTTCAGCCTTTTCATCGATCAGATCCCCAAAGTCTTCGCGAAGTGCGCCGATAAACCCCTCAATGGTCACAATAGGCGTCTTTAGATCGTGGGAAACAGTATATACGAAGGTTTCAAGCTCTGTGTTTTTGTCAGCGAGTTCAGCGAGCGTGGCTTCTAACTCTTTTTCATTTTCTATTAATGCCTTTTCCGTGCGCTTCCGTTCCCTGACTTCCTGAAGCGCCTGATCTCTGGCTTGCCGATACATTTGCATTCGCTCAAGGAGAAGATGAAGGAGCAATGAGAGGGTTGCTGAGACGACAAGGCCAAAAATGAGAATGGAAACTTTCCAGGCAATGCCAGACGGGTAAATGATAGCTTTTGGAACAAGATCCAACTTCCACATTTTGCCGGGAAATTGAATCTCTCGAAGTACCCGCAACCCATTCTTTTCCGGATTTCCGCCGCTCTGTTGTTCATTCGTGTAAATCAGTCGATCCGCTTCGTACATCCGGATCCAAAAGTCCTTGAAGATATCCTTGGCCAGGCAGATATCCACAATTCGTTTAACCTGAAATACACCGTTCAGATAACCTTGAATCTTGCCGGAATAAACCAGCGGCAAGAATGTGTTGAAACCGAGTCCCCCCTGAACAAGCTCCATACAAGGGGTTACGATATTTTGACCTTTGTGAAGTATATTAAAATTTTTTTTAACCCGGGAATCCTGAGGTTCAAAGATCGGCGTATCGATGACTTGTTCATTGCTGTTTTTCGGGAAAACCCATCGAACGACCCCCTTGGGGTCAATCCAGTTGATTCCCATAAAGCCGGGGTAATGGGAATAAAACATCTCGGCAAAATCAAGAAAACGCGTCTGGCTGAAATCCGGCGGAATCCTTTCAACCCATCTTTCAGACATCGATTCAAGAGAAGCCATGCGAGCATTCATAAGACCTTCTATACGAATCCGTATCTGTTCCGAAGAAGTTTCTGTATGCCGAAGGACAAGCTCCCGTTCGTGTCTGTTTTGATTTTGCCACAGCAACACAGCAATGCTGCCAAAAATTAAAAATGCGAAAAAAGGGGACAATTTTTTCAAATTTATCATTGAATTTTTTTTTAAGTTTTGAATCTAAATTTGATGCTTGCTCAGTCTGAAAAACCACATTTTTCAGTATACTCACATTTCAATATCGATAACGGACAGTTAACAAATCCGATCAGTTTAGTCTACCTAAAAATTGATTTCAAAACTGTTCGCCATGTAATCCCATAAAAAAAGTGAGAATGTGTGATTTTCAACTTCTCACCTTTTTCATAAACCAAGTCTTTTGTAAATGCAAAGCAACGACTTTCGGGTTATTCAACTTTAATCTCAATCTGTTTTTTCTTGACTTTCTCTACTTTGGGAAGTGTTATCGTTAAGATACCTTTATCAAGGGTCTCTACTATTTTATCTTCTTCAATGCTAGCTGGAAGATCGATTACACTTTGATAAACCCCATAGTATCTTTCCGAACGATAAAGATTTCGAGATTTAGCGGCAGTTATTTTCTCACGATTCACTTATGGTGATGAATCATGATACACATGCGCTCGGGTTATCGGTAAAGCATTGTTTGATCCCTTGGAGAAGAGAATCTGAAACAGTTGAGACTTGCCGCACTTAAATCCTGCTGCGGTACTGTGTAAAAAAAGACGCCATTGTTTCACAAACGCTTCATCAAATAGTTCCCTTATTTTTTCTATATTTTTCTCGTAATTTTCTATCCACTTCTCAAGAGTTTTGGCATAGTGCAACCG
>CAXMTB010000226.1:0-5042 GCA_964195835.1 uncultured Nitrospinaceae bacterium
TAAGAGTGGGAAAACTGAGGTGCACCTCAGGAATGTGTGTTACTATCAATAATTACGTTAATAACTAATGTTCAGAATAAGTATAAATAAATTCAAAAGATGAAATATCCAAGTTAACAAACTATGATGAAAGAAGAAAACAAAAGTAAACCCCGACTGAGTCTTTCGACAATGATCCTGGTCGGATTGGGTCTCGGGATAGCTTGCGGAATTTTTTTCGGTGAATACTGCGGCTTTCTCAGTATCATTGGCGATGCCTTCATCCAGTTGCTTCAGATGACGATCTTGCCTTATATTATCGCCTCCCTGATTTTGGGTATTGGAGGACTCTCCTATAAGCAGGCCAAGCTGTTGGCGCTAAAGGGCGGAATCGTTATGCTTTTGTTCTGGGCGATTTCCTTCACCATGGTCCTGCTGATGCCCCTGTCATTTCCAAAGTGGGAAACGGCCTCCTTTTTCAGTACCTCTTTAGTATCTCCGTCGAAAGAAGTCGACTTTCTCAAGCTCTACATTCCCTCCAACCCTTTCTGGTCTCTGGCCAACAACGTTGTGCCGGCTGTGGTGTTGTTCAGTATTTTGGCGGGAATCGCGTTGATCGGTATTAAAGAAAAGGATTCACTTATCCAGGGGCTGATGGCAGTTTCGGGGGCATTGATCCGGATGACCAACATTGTGGTAAAACTCACCCCAATCGGCGTGTTCGCCATCGCTGCATCGGCGGCCGGAACCATGACCGTCGAGGAGTTCGGCAAGCTCCAGGTCTATCTGGTCAGCTTCAATCTGGCTGCTCTCCTACTGACTTTCGCTGTTCTCCCCCTGCTTCTAAAACCGATAACTCCCTTCAGATACAAGGACATTGTCGGGCTGTCAAAGGATGCCCTAGTGACCGCATTTATCACTGGCAACCTGTTTATCGTGCTGACCGTGCTAACCGAAAACTGTAAATCGCTTTTTAAGAAATACAGCTTGACCCATGAAAAGACTGACGCCTACGTGGACGTCCTGGTGCCGATTTCTTTCAATTTCCCAAATACCGGTAAGCTCCTTATGCTGATGTTCGTTCTGTTTGGAGCCTGGTTTACCGGAACATCCTTTTCTTTTTCTCAATACGGAACCTTCGTTTCCGCTGGATTACTCAGCTTCTTCGGGGGTGTGGATGTTGCCCTTCCTTTCATGCTGGATCTGATGCACCTGCCCGAGGACCTCTACCAGCTCTACATGGTGACCGGTGTAATCAACGGAAGGACTTCAACGCTTTTGGCGGCCATGAATCTGCTGGTGTTCACGCTCCTGACAACCAGCGCAATGACGGGAACGCTTTCTTTCAACAAAAAGAAACTGATAAACACCATGATCCTCATCGCGGTTATAATGTTTACATCGGTCGGCGCCACCCGCTTATATTTTAGTCTGGCCGTGAAAAACGAATATACCAAAGACCGAATACTATCCCGAATGCACATCAAGAGCAATCCTAACCCTCATGTGGTTTACAAGGAAGTACCAGCCAAACTGAAAACCGGGAGCGGTAGGGTCGCCGACATCGATAAAATCCGAAAGCGGGGCAAACTGATGGTCGGTTACAATCCGGACAGCCTCCCCTTTTCCTTTTTCAATGCCGCTGACGAACTGGTCGGATTCGATATTGAAATGGCCCACATGCTTGCCAATGAACTAAATGTGGATGTGGTATTTGTTCCTTTCCAATATGAAACTCTGGCCGATCAGTTGAACCGCGGGGTGTTTGATATCGCCATGTCCGGAATCGGCATGTCGATCAGCCGGATTGAAGCGTTGAACTTCTCAGATCCTTACCTCGAATTGACGTTTGCTTTGATTGTCAGGGACCATCGACGTGGTGAATTTATCAACTTAGAATCGATCCGTAAAATTGAAGGGCTGACTTTAACCCTTGTCAAAGACAAGTCTTATGTCCAAAGAATCGAAGAGCTTCTTCCAGAGGTTGAAGTGATAGAGCTCGAATCGAATCGAGAGTTTTTCGAGCGAAACGTTGGTAGCTGGGATGCCCTGCTCACCAGTGCTGAGGTGGGCTCCGCATGGACTCTGATGTATCCCCAATACACGACCGTCATCCCAAAACCAAACATCGAGACCTTTCCGCTGGGATATGCTGTGGCGAAAGGCAACCATGATCTACTGGCCTTTCTTAACAACTGGATCCAGATCAAGAAAAACAGCACGCGAATGAAAGCGGTCTACAATTTCTGGATACTTGGCCAGGACGCTGTTCCCAAGCAACCTCGATGGTCCGTTATACGAAACGTACTTAAATGGGTGGAATAATTTTGTGGAGGAACTGGCATTCTTCGAACTTTCTTTTAAATTTATTCAAGTTTACGAATACAAGCCTCAAACTTTTTCAGTACATTAATATTCAACACTACGATACTTGAACGGTTATGGCTGGTGATATCTGCAATGAAAAAAAGCTATCAGTGGCCTGATTTTTTTGTGATACCATAATACGATATCACAAAACGGTAGTTGTGGTGATTTCTGTTATGTATCCAACATCCTAACAGTGGGTTAAGAATCTGTGATATCGTTTTTCAATAAGGGCAAATCCATTTCATCGGGTTTGCTTTTTTGCAATTTTGTAAGGAATAGGATATATGTAATGGAAATTGAGATGCTTGGACTTGTGGTTTTGGCAAGATATCTGTCATAGGTCATAACCGTGTTAATATAGATTTCATAACAAAAATGTTATATTGTAATTGCGTCTTATGCGTCATCTTCTGTACGCCTAACGCGCAAGGAGGATTTAGGTCTTAATAAAAATAACCTTATGAAATCTTTCAAAAATGATGGTTTGATTCCTATAACTCACTATGCGGCATACGCGTCTATAAATGTACGTGTTTGTCCATATTTTTAGGTCGTATAATACTAGTTGGGCGATCTGTAATAGATATAAATACTTAATTGCAACATGATCACTGAGTTATAGAAGATGATTACAGATAAATTAGGGAATTCAAAGATATTGAATCTAATTTTCAAGCCAGCTGGAATGCTCATGGGGAGCAGGGCTAGACAATGGCTTATGAATCCCGTGAAAACTCTTCAAATTGCTGACATTCAACCTGCACAGACCATTTTAGAGGTAGGGTGCGGTACGGGCTTTTTTACCATACCAGCAGCACAAATGATTGGTGATCAAGGGTACTTGGTGGCAATGGATGCGTCGTCAGGATTTCTCGAAGTAGTAGCCAAAAAAGTGAAAAAGGCTGATTTGAATAACGTTCGTATTGTACAACGAGATGCTCTAAATACAGGGTTAGAAACCGCAAGCATAGACAAAGTCCTTTTGTTTGGTGTGATCCCTTTCCCTTTGCTACCTTTGGATAGACTTTTACCCGAAATGCATCGGGTTTTGAAACCTCAAGGAACGATGGCGGTATGGTTGTTTCCACCGTTGATACATTCCTGGGTGCCCAAATCAATCCTTCAGTCAGGATTATTTGAAAATATTAACGAACAAAATAATGTATACAACTACGTGAGGAGCTAAACTTTGGAGATAATTTAAATCTATGAATTTGGTTTTTCAAATTAAGCAAAAACTATCATCGTTCAATAATTATCAATATTTGCCCAACAAGGCGTTTAACGCGGACTCGCTGAAGCTCGCCGGTTAACTTCGCGTTATCCATACTTTGAATATCTGCTATTTATCTTGAGTTTTGAATTAGGTTCAGAACCTGTGATATCGTTTTTCAATGGGGAAAATCTATTTGACAGGGTTTGCTTTTTTTGCAATTTTGTAAGAAATACGATATATGTAATCAGAATGAAAAGGCTTCAGGTTGTGCTTATGGCAAGATATCACCACATCTTCTCAGCATGTTTTCATTGAAATTCAGTCTTTAAAATCAAAGATACCGTTCTTCATTTAAAATTGATATTTTGGGCTTATTCAAATTCAAGACTTATAATGATAAACTCCCCATGAGCCTATTGCCTATTTTATTGGCAATTGATTGGTTTTTAAAAAAAACTATTCTTTTAATTGCTCTAAAACGCGATTCTTAATGGCGCCAAGATTAATCGTAATATAGCCATCAAAGTCGGCTAAATCAGCGAATATTGATAGTGATGTCAAGTTTTTCATCGCTTCTGTAACCCTCGGAATGCTTATTTCATTTTCTTTGTTTTCTGATTTTTTAAGAAATTTATTGATCGCATCAAACCCTTCTCCAAGGAAAAAGCCTTTTTTGTCCTGTGCAGATATTGACGGGCCGAATAGTTTGAAAATTTTACCCTTATTGCTATCTGCATAATGCAATAAGGCTTTGATTCTTTTTTCTGGATCGAAAAGCCCTGCTTCCTTAAGTTCTATGTTATCAGATAAGAATCCCAGCATTTCTTTAGCGGCTTTTCGAGTTACCCCCAAGTTGTTTGCTTTATGCACAAACGCAAATTCCAGTAGGTTTTTAAAAGAATACAGGTGATGATAGCCAGTTTTTTCAACCTCATCGATTTCCGGTTTTATTCCTATCTTTGAAGCAATATAGTCATACCTGTGTTTATTAATATCGACCAGCTTTTGGATGTCCTTCGCTTGAAAAGATTTCATTTTCACCACCTCAGTATTGATTATTGCCTACTCAATACGCAATATGGGGTCGCCTTAACCTTTTATCAATAATTATTTTGTTGATAATCGAACAAAGATTATCTGTTTGAATACGCTCCTTGCCCGTGGTGTTATTAAAAACATCTTGACATGGTACTTTGTTTTATTTAGATGGCACCTAAATGGCTTCCCTTGTGTGCGTGCATCTTATTCTTCGGTTGTTTGTATATTCTATATAAATATTACGCACTGATTGTGCGCCGAGTTTAATAACGGCATATAGGGAAGCCGTCTCTCTGACAAAAAAAATCTTGATATATGAATTGTGACAATGTAAAAGACCTTTTCTTTCAATGCTCCTTCTTTCGGGGCAATTGCTTTAACAGTCTGGGTCGTAACCTGAATTCGTGCGAAAAAATGTAGCCTCCCACTGATACGGCCC
>CAXMTB010000227.1:0-5039 GCA_964195835.1 uncultured Nitrospinaceae bacterium
CGAAGGGCTTCATGGCACTCAAGGGCGACCACAAGATCGGCCTCGTTTTGAAAAATCAACGGGGAATACACGCGACTACCCCGTCTTATTTGTGAAACCACAACCCCACCTCTCTGAGCCATACCGTGGGTGTCCACGCCTTTTACTTTAAGCCCGGCATGGTCTGCGCCTCTTAATAAAATTTCACTGAGAAGGCCGATTCCCTGCCCGCCGACACCACCCAAATAAATATTAAATGCTTTCATTACTCACTCCATAGTTTCTAACTCTTATTTTCGTTAAATTTACTATAGACCTTCTCAAAAATGTTTATAACGAGTTTATCTAATTTATGGCGGTGTTATCGCCTGAACTGGGCATGTCTGGAGACAGGAACCGTCACCAATGCACAGATCCGGATTAATCTCGACCCGCCCGTCGTCTATGCGTGTAAAGGTAGGACAGGCGAATTTTTCGATACATTCGAAAAACCTTTCACATTTCTGCTGGTCGATATCAACCTTTCGCGGTTGGTAACCAGGTTTGCTGCGTTGTTCCCGGGTGAATTTAAGCATGCATGGATGCTTAGCAATCACGACACTGAATTCGTTTATCTCAACAGCCTCTCTAACCATCTCGGTTAGTTTTGACTGTTGATAAGTGTCGGTTTCATAAATATGTTTGACCCCAAGTCCTTCCAGAGTCCGACTCAGTGGAATTATATCTGTTGGTTCGTTAAAATTTTTTCCCGACGCTGCATGATCCTGGTGACCAGTCATGGCTGTAGTGCCATTTTCCATAAGGATCAGAGTTAGGTTATGCTTGTTGAACAGGGCGTTGATAATCCCGGGCAGACCAGCATGAAAAAAGGTGGAGTCACCCAGAAAAGCGATCACTTTGCGCGTGTCATTGAACAATGAAAGCCCTGAACCAATGGCGGTCGAAGCCCCCATGCACATCATCAGTTCACCTACTTGATATGGCGGAAGAAAACCAAGGGTATGGCAACCGATATCCGCCACGGTAATGTCGGTATCTTTTATCGCCTTTTTAATGGCGTGAAACGCGCTGCGGTGTCCGCATCCCGGACACATCTGTGCCGGCCTATTAGGAACTTCGAAAATATTGTCTCCGAGCCTTTTTCTGGCCGGTAGCAAATCGGCCCAAGTTTTTTTGAGAACTTCATAAACTTTATCTGGGGTGTATTCCCCGATCCAGTCTTCAATATCTATCTTGCCGATGATTTTGTTTGAAAGATGATTGTCATAAGCCAGAAGTTTGATCTCTTTTTCAATGAAATTATCCAGCTCCTCTATAATCTTAACTTCCCTATGTGTTTCGAGAAAAGCTTTAATTACTTTTGCGGGAATCGGATAGACGACACCGAGCTTTAGAATGTCAGGTTTTTCTTTCGTTTTCTCAAGAACATCCATCACAGAAAGAAACGGAAGGCCCATGGTGATAATGCCGAGATTTTTGTTTCCGTAATCGACGACCCGATTTAAAGGCGACTGGTCGGCATAGTTTTTCATCGTCTCAAGTCTTTGCAACGAAAATCGTTTCATTGGAAATACATCGGCGGCGATGGGAATATAAGGACCGTTTTTGACATCAAACCGAGGCGTTTCGTCCAATGTCTTCGGCGCCCAATTCTGAAATTTAACCTTTTCCTTGGCATGGCACACATGGGTGGTCAGTCTCAGTATTATCGGCATGCCCATTTCTATGGATAGGTTTGCAGCTTCTTTGTAGAAAGTATATACTTCGGCCGGTGATGCTGGTTCAAAAACCGGCGTATAGCTTAAACATGCATAATGCCGGTTGTCCTGTTCGTTTTGTGAAGAATTAGCTCCCGGATCATCACCCAAGACAACGACCATTCCGCCGATGATATTCATGAGGCTGAGCTGGACAAACGTATCGGCAGCAACATTAAGCCCTACACTCTTGAAAAATACTGTAGATAGATGCCCGTTAACCGCTGCACCGTAAGCCACTTCCGTTGCGACCTTTTCATTTGTGGAAAATTCAAAATAAAATGGACGTTTCTCCTTTGGAATGGCTTTTATGGCCTCAGCAATTTCCGGAGTGGGCGAACCAGGGTATGAAGTAACGACCTGGGTGTGAGATTCGATCATTGCTCTCACCAAAGCAGTGTTACCCATAACAATCTCTGAAAAGGAGTTTTCTTCCAGCAATATTTCTCCAAGTGTTTTCATAATAACACTCCTTTTTTTAGTTATATTAGGCTATATTTGTGACTGATATTTGAATTTGATGAGATTAATTTAAAGCCTTGAATTTTTTAACAGCCATTGAGTAAAGAATCCTGGCCGAAAGAACCAGGTTTTCAATGTTAAAATAAACTATTTCTCGCGGTCTTCATTTTTCATGAAGCTTCCTATACGTAATGCTAAATTAGACATTGATTCGCCGTGAAAGAATTACACTAATAAATCAGGAGAATTCTCATGAAGGATTTCAAAAAGTATCTCATGTCAAAGAGCATTGTGTCAAAAAAAGCTTCACTTTTATTTGAGTTGGGTTGTTCAGCATACAGATATCTTGCCATAAGCACAACCTGAAACCAAGTCTCATTCAGTACATATATCTAATTTCTTACAAAATTGCAAAAAAAGGCAAACCCGGTGAAATAGATTTATCTTTAATAAAAAAACTTGACAATATAGACCTACATAGAAGTAGATTTGGTAACCCATCATTCTATCACGATCTTACTCAAATTATCCTCCGGCTCAGGGTAACTCATGTTTAGGCCCTCCATTGTATCTACCAGAAGGGTTGCCACTACCAAGTTGCGATACCACTTCCTATTTGCCGGCACAATATACCAAGGTGCCTCTTCCGTGCTCGTTTTGCTTAGCATGTCTTCGTAGGCACGCATATACTTTGTCCATAACTTCCGTTCCTCTAAATCTCCTAGGCTGAACTTCCACTGCTTGTTCTGATTCTCCAACCGGGCTTGGAATCGCTCCTTTTGCTCCTCCCAACTAATATGCAGATAGAATTTCAGTATCTCTGTCCCCTCATTAGTCAACATATGCTCAAAGTCTTTGATGTGTCCATATCGTCGTTTCCAAACCTCCGCCGGTACAAGGTTATGCACCCGAACCACCAGTACGTCCTCATAGTGGCTTCGGTTGAAGATCATTATCTCCCCCATGCACGGTGTCCGCCTGTGAACCCGCCACAGATAGTCGTGGTCCAATTCCTCTTTCGATGGCGCTTTGAAACTCGAAACCTTCACACCCTGCGGATTCACTCCTTGGAAAACGTGACGTATCGTTCCATCTTTGCCGCCGGTATCCATTGCCTGGAGCACTACCAGTAATTTGTGCCTGTGCTCTGCATAGAGTAGTTCCTGCAACGCCTCTAGCCGATCGTTGAGGGTTCGTAGTGTCTTTTTTGCTTCCTGCTTATCCCCGGCAAAAGCACTTGTGTCGTTGGGATCCCAACGGCTTAGGTCAACACGGCTTCCTGGTATAACTCGATAGCGCTTCATAAATCTCCTTTACCACTACACCTGTTAACTGCAAGTAAAATTGTGGTATGCGATAATAATCATTTTAAATAATTATATTACTTTGTGGTATTAAGTGGTGAGATGAATCTATGGGTATAATTTATGTGGCAAATTACATGTATCTTGCCATAAACACAGGTTCAAGCACGTCAATTTCCATTACATATATCTTATTTCTTACAAAATTGCAAAAAAAGGCAAATCCCGAAAAAGGATTTGCTCAAATTGAAAAACGATATCACAACCAATTGAAACGTTGCCAAAATGAAAGATACATTACCAGGTATCAACGGTTTGGGATTGATGATTTTCTATTGAAATCGGAACCACATGAGAACGGTCTGAATTGAAGTTTTAAGGCGAAAATCTACATTTTATAAAAAGGTTGGTCAAAAGAATTACTCAAAAAAATATATACTTCAATTAAGGCAGTAATTATAAATATTTACCAATAGCATAGCCTCATAATTTGCTTGACAAAATAATTGGCTGCTTATAATCTTAATAATATTTGCCCAGCCTCTTTTCCCTCGAAGTTTACCCAAAAATGGAGGATAAATGAATGTTTAGAAAAAAGTTGAATCATAGATTCTGGATTTTGCTTTATTGTTTAATAACTTTAAGCCTAATTACCGCTTGTGGAACGACCAACTCAAAAAGCAACGCCGATGTCAAACCTGATGAAAATATTTTGAGGGTCGGCGTTTCAACAAACTCACCTCCTCTAATTTATAAACAAGGAAAAGAAGTTGTCGGCCTTGAAGCAGAGCTTGCCCAGGAATTTGCACAATACCTTGGGAAATCAGTTCGTTTTATTGAGGTTGAATGGGTAGATCAGATTCCCGCATTATTGGATAACCGGACTGATATCATTATGTCCGGTATGACAGTTACCAAAATGAGGCAAATCAGAATATCCTTTAGTAAACCATATTACAAAACAGGGCTAATGGCTTTATTCCATAAATCAAACCTACGCAACTTTCCTGCAAGATATCTCGCTCGTGGAATTCAGGTGTTCTCTCCTAAAGCGACATTCGGAGTTGTAAAAGGCACGACGGGAGAAACATATGTTCTCTCCAACTTTTCGGGTGGTAGGAAAACATCTCATTTTGACACTTCTAAAAAAGCCGTTGAGGCTTTACTTGATAATTATATTGACTTATTTATCCATGATGGACCGATTGTCCTCCTGGCGGCATCAGAAAACGATACAAAAGGTCTGACAACACCTATGGTTTTGTTGACTGATGATTACTTGGCATGGGGAATTAGAAAAAACGATATAGAGCTATTAAATTCAGCAAATCGTTTCATTGATACTTACAAACGAGAGGGTAAGCTGAAAAGCATTATCAGTCGATGGATACCTTTTGTGGAATGAAAAATGCTACATGTAGGAGTCTTTAGTTGACGACTGTGTGTCTCACTCTTTGATTCACAAAAAATAGAGTTTCATACTGAAATAAAAGTTCATATATCTTGCCATAAACGCAAGTTCAAGCACCTTAACTTC
>CAXMTB010000228.1:0-5009 GCA_964195835.1 uncultured Nitrospinaceae bacterium
CACAGATAATTATCTTCTCACCTTCTCCCAGTTTTTCAACCTTTATCCTCTTTTCTCTTTTCTCTTTCTTTCTCACTTTCTCACCTTCCGACCTTCTGTCTCTGTATTATAATCCTTGAACCTTGAATCGCTTAACCTGGGTTCAATATGGCCTAAACTTTATCGATACCCTCCGGTCCTCTCTGAACACCGATAACCTTGCCCTGGATCAGGATCTCATTGAAATCATACATAACCGGCTTGTAAGCAGGATTTTCAGGACGCAGTTCAATATGTCTTTTTCTGCGAAAAAAACGCTTGACCGTCGCTTCTTCCTGGTTGATAAGCGCCACAATGATTTCACCATCTTCGGCAAACTGACGTGGCTCACAAATCACCAGGTCCCCATCCAAAATAGCGGCATCCCTCATCGAGTCGCCTTTTACCCTAAGCGCAAACAGATTTGGACCACGATACAAGGTTGAATCAATCACAACGCTCCCGCTCCATTCCTGCTGAGCATACAACGGTAATCCAGCAGCGATGTCCCCCACGATGGGCACTTCCCGCCACCGCATGATGCCTGCTGTTTTTCGGATGCGATTCAGCAGATGGATCGTTCGGCTGTAAGGACCGTCACGTTTGAGAATTCCTTTTTTCTCAAGCGCTTTTATAAGCTGAGATATCGCCGCATGGCTCACCCCCATCTCAACTGCCGACTGCCGCAAGCTGGGCGCTTTCCCGGTCCTGGTAATTTCATGCTCCAAATAGTTAAAAAATCGTTGCTGTTTTAAAGTGAGTTCTGGTTGCATGGAACAAATCTCCCTATCACGGGTTCAAAGGTTCAGGGTTCAAGGGTTATAATATATGAACAGAAGGTGGGAAGATGAGAAGATCAGCTTTTCTCAGACTTTCCAACCTTCTAACGCCCGCCCGCCTCGCCTGAACGAGCCCCAGGCTCGCGATGGCGGGCAGGTTCTAACTTTCTTAACTTCTTAAAAAATAGGAATCTTCAACCTGGAACCGTGAACTCTGAACCTGTGAACGGTTACTATATTTCTGATTAACATAGCATAATGTAAATGTCAATGTAAATATTATTGTATAGGATATGTATAGTTTTGAATGACAGGCAATGGGACTTGACCCTAACGTTGCAAAAGTCGAGGATACCGCAGGTCCAAGGCATCAAGGCCGCAGCTGTAGTCGGCTACCGCAAGGCTTTGATAACGCAAGAGATGCGGTATCATCGGCTTTCCTGAAAGGTAAACAACACAGCAAAAAAGGTATTTTCATTGGATTCAAGCAATGGTTCGATCTTATGAAGGTTACGGCAATCAACGCTAAGCCTTTCTCCAAGCCGTTTGACATATAATCTGATGTTGTTGTTTATGCAACGATAGGGTTGAATCAACGATGTAATGACACGGGTGCAGGACGAATATATCTTATTGATAAAATGCCATAAAAGTGATAGGGTTTATGTTATGAGAATGGCGGTGATATCTGATATTCATGCGAACCTGGAAGCGTTCAAACAGGTTTACATCGATATAGGGAAATCAAATATTGACAATACGATTTGTCTGGGCGACAACATCGGTTACGGTCCTGAGCCTGAGCAGGTTGTCGCCATGATCAAAGATCATAATATCCCAACGGTCATGGGAAATCATGAACTGGCCGTGATTGATCAAAAATATCTATCTTTATTTAATCCCCTTGCCCGGAAATCCTTGCTAAAAACAATCGAATTGCTATCTGAAGAAACCATAAACTTCATTTCCGGATTAGAACCATTCTTGATTCGTTATGAATGCCGTTTTGTTCACGGCTTCCCGCCTGATTCGGCGGCCATGTATCTTTTTCAATTTTCAGAAGATGAACTGCTGGTAACTTTCAAGCAAATGAAAGAAAGAATCTGTTTTTTAGGACATACACACCGTCTTGAAATCATCGACTTTAACGGCCAAATTATTACCCGCGAACCGCTAACTCAGAGTATCACCAGCCTTGACAGGGATCATCAGTACATTATCAATATCGGAAGTGTGGGGCAGCCAAGAGACGGCAATAATTGTGCAAAATACGTTATCTGGGATACATTGAACGATAACATCGAGGTAAAATTTATACCTTATGATATTGTTTCGGTTATCGATAAAATTATAGCAGCCGGTCTTCCCACTGAACATGCACTTCGTCTTTTATAACTTTTGGTTCGTAAAGACAGTAAAACCATAAGAATTATCGCACGCAAAGCGGAGGATAATATCAATGGTGGATATTCTTGCTTTAAAAACGAAAATAATCGATTTCATCAGAGTCGACATATGGAGGATTCGAGCCAAAGATATTCCTCGAACAAGATATTTTTTTATTAAACAACTCCGAATTCTTCTTTTGGCGACGCGTGGATTTGCTAAAGATAAATGTCCGATAAGTGCTTCCGCACTTACTTTTTATTCCATACTCTCCATTGTCCCCATCGTCGCCATGGCCTTTGGAATCGCAAAAGGTTTTGGGTTTCAAATGCTTCTTGAAGAACAGCTATTGGAAAAATTTCCTGGCCAGGAAGAAGTCATGCATCGTGTCTTTGCATTTGCTCATTCACTTCTTGAAAATACAAAGGGTGGCATGATCGCCGGCATCGGTATCGTTTTCCTTTTATGGACTGTCATTAAACTCTTTAGCCATATCGAGCTTTCGTTCAATGATATTTGGGATGTAAAAAAGTCTCGAACATATGGCAGAAAATTTAGTGACTATCTTTCTATTATGCTAATCTCTCCCATACTCTTTTTCCTGTCCAGCAGTGTTACGGTGTTTATAACCACCCAAATTGCGGTAATCACCCAAAAAGTTGCGCTGATAGGGATGTTCAGTCCTGTCATATTTTTCATGCTGAAATTAACACCATATTGTTTGATATGGATACTTTTTGTGTTTATGTATACCTTAATGCCCAACACCAAGGTTAATTTCAGTTCGGGATTGATTGCCGGGGTTATCGCCGGAACAATTTTTCAGATTGTCCAGTTGGCCTATGTCGACTTTCAGGTGGGGATGGCAAGGTATAATGCAATATACGGGAGTTTCGCAGCACTTCCGTTATTTTTAATATGGATTCAGTTGAGCTGGATGATTGTTCTTTTTGGCTCAGAGATATCATTTGCGTATCAATATGTGGATACTTATGATTTTGAACCAGACCGTCGTTTAATTAGCCCGGCTTTTAAAAAATTACTCTCCCTTCACATTACCCATCTCATCATATCTACTTTTTCAAAAGGTGAGAGGCCTTTGACAGCTTCTAATATATCGCAAACCCTTGAGATTCCGATTCGTCTGGTACAGCAGATACTCGACGAATTGGTTGAAATCGAAGTTTTGTCCAATACTGAACGCAAAGATAACAACAAAGAAGTGTTCTATCAACCGGCTCGAAGCATCGATCTTATTACCATAAAATCTGTTATCGAAGCTATGGAGCAAAAAGGTGTCAATAACATCCCCGTTGCACAGACGGCTGAATTAACGTCTTTATCGAAAGCGCTAAAAACGATGAATGATGAAATTGAGAAATCGCCTGCAAACCGTCTTATAAAAGATATTTAATTCAATATTACAAGAATTTCCTTTTTTGGACACAGATAAACACAGATTATTAAGATCTTCATATTTATGAATATTATCTGTGTATATCTGCGGCGATCTGTGTCCTATTTAACTTGAGCTTTAGACTTAAGCGCCTATTCGAATTCTTCAGAAAGCAAAATCGCTTCCGCCACATGCCGCATGGACTTTCGTGAGTCCATGCTCCGTTTTTGAATCCATCGAAATGCACTGTTTCCGTCCATTTTTCGACGGCGCATCAGAACCTCTTTGGCTCGTTCCACAAGCTTCCGGGTCTCGAGTTCTTCCTGGATAACCTTTGTTTTAACCATCAACTCTGTGTTAATGATGGCAGCGGCAGCTTGATTGGCGACCGTCTTTATCAGGTTTACCTCGGTCTCAGAAAAGTCATGAAGTTTGGCCGTAAAACAATTGAGGACCCCAATCACCTTTTCATCCTGAACCTGAAGTGGTACTCCCACCATGGATACCAGTCCAAGATTTTTGGCCATCTCTTTTTCTTTGAATCGAGGTTCTTTCAAAACATCTTTGATAATCAGCGGTTGTTTATGGGTGGCCACAAAGCCCACAACGCCTTCGTCCATGTTTAGCGATCGATCTTTCACATAATCAGGATCAATGGCTTGAGTTGCTTTGAGTCGTATCTTTTTGGGCGTCACTGTCTCGTCAATGAGCCACAAGGAACAAATGTCAACCCCGGTAACTTTGGCCGTAACCATCACAATCAACTTGAGAATATCCTCCAGATACAGGTCCGAGGTAATGGCCTGGCTGATGTCCATCAAGCCCTTGATATATTTGTCGTGAGTTTCGGGTGCAATTTTTTCCATTTTAATCTCTTTATTGCTCTAAAAGATTCAATCCTTGTAATGGCTCGACTACAAAGGAACGAAGGTCATATAGTTATAATAAGGTTTTAATTCACAATCCTTTTTTGAGCTTTTGTGGGTAAACTTTTACCATAAATCGACCTTAAATGACAATTAAACTTTTTGTAAAAAAATTAATTGACAAAATTTGTTAATATGAGTAGAATACCTACTCATAAAGGAATGCATTATGGAAAATTTATTCACGGGACTTATTTCTTCAAAAACCCGTATCAAACTGCTCATCCGTTTTTTCTTTAATCCAAGTACGCGGTCATACCTTCGCGAACTTGCCAATGAATTCAATGTTTCAACGAACTCGGTTCGAGAAGAGCTCAACCAGTTGACCAGAACCGAACTCCTCACATCTCAAAAAAGCGGACGGCAGGTCTTTTATAAAGCAAATCAGAAACATCCGTTGTTTCCAGAACTAAAATCCATGGTCAGTAAAGTTATGGGCATCGATCAGGTTGTCGACGGCATCGTCACTCGACTGGGCGACATAGAGCTTGCCTATCTCTTGGA
>CAXMTB010000229.1:0-4986 GCA_964195835.1 uncultured Nitrospinaceae bacterium
CTTTGGGACATCTTTAAATTGTTGTGATATCCCTTCGATATCGAAGAAACAGTATCAGGTGATACTTGCAAGATATCCCACGTGCGAAGTATTTCAATCCTTTTCCTGTCTTGTAGCCCACAATTTTTTGATGTATAAGTGAAAAATGGGATTTGAACATGATTAATGGCATTACAAGTTATTGAGGTGTGATCATGGAAACTCAGATATCTCAAAAAGATAAAGACCAGATTGAAGCAGGCATTCGGAGCAAATATGTCAAGGTGGCTGAAAACCCGGAAGGTCTGTTCAAGTACCCCACGGGCCGGGCCGGTTTGGAGGCCTTGGACTATGATCCTGGACTGATCCGTGCGCTACCCGAAGCTGTAATCGCTTCATACTGCGGGGCGGGCAACCCATTTTCCCTTGGGCAGATCAACCAAGGCTTAGCAGTGCTGGACATCGGATGCGGTGCCGGTGTTGACACCATCCTTGCAGCAATGATGGCAGGTCCTTCCGGAAAAGCGGTTGGAGTGGATATCGTTCCAGAGATGTTGCAACGAGCCGAAGAGAACCTCAAGATGACGGACCTTAAAAACGTCATCTTTAAAAAAGCCTCTGGAGAAAAACTGCCATTTGAAGACAGTAGTTTTGATGTGGTCATCTCAAACAGTGTGATCAACCTGATCCACGATAAGGTCGGCACACTGAAAGAGGCCATGAGGGTGCTGAAACCTGACGGACGCCTAATGATTGCAGATCAAATTATGGTTGGCCGTCTTCAAAGAGATATTAAGGCCCGCCTCGCCAGCTGGTTCCAGTGAGAAGGTGGAGCCATACCGGGAATGGATTTCCTGGCATTAATCCAACAGATCGGATTTGAGGATGCTGAACTTGTGGCTGAAACAGGGTTTAACAGCTCGCCAAAAACAAAAGGTGTCCTCATTCGTGCGAAAAAACCGACGGAATCAGATCAAAAGACGATTTTACCTATAAAGGATTCGTTACCTGATTACTCAAAATCCAGGAAGGAAGTGAGAAGCAAGGAGGCTACAATGGAAGATGTGTTAAAAAAAGCCTATGAGTTAGGTGCTGAAAAGGCAAAAATAATAGGCACAGAAACAATAGTAGTTGAAGAATGGGTCCGTTGGAAATGCTTGTATGGTTGCCCACTTCATGGAAAAGATGCTTATCACCCTCCGCTTGCTCCTGATTCTGAAAGCACCAAAAAGGTTCTCAAGGAATATAATAAAGCTATACTTCTTAACGGACCAAAAGGGAAGGCATTGACTGAAACCGCAGTGCGGCTCGAAAGCGAAGCCTATAACATGGGCTACTATAAGGCGTTCGCGATGACGGCCTTGACTGTGGGTTCAGGGACAACGTCCAATTCAGAAGCGGCTTGACCTTCTGGCGAGACAGAGGCCCAGTGTGGGTCTCAGGGGTCAGAGAAAACAAAAATAGGGGTCAGACCGATGATGGAGGCATGTGGTATAGATGTCTTCAAAACCGCAAAAAATAATGGATTTGAAATTGACACCCAAAAAGAAACATTCGGAAGGTGGAACTACTATGCATTGGTTTTGGTGGAATGATCTCTATGAATTGTCTATGGAAGTAGATAAAGTATTTACTTTCTGAATAAGAGCAGCCATTATGAAAACAAAGGTTTTGTTTGTTTGCCGACACAACAGTGCACGTAGCCAGATGGCAGAGGCCTTTTTAAGGCAATTGGGTGGAGACCGTTTTGAAGCTGAAAGCGCCGGCCTAAACCCGAAAAATATTATGCCTACGGCCGCAGCGGTGATGCGGGAAATAGGTTTGGATATTTCAGATCGCCCTACACGAAGTGTTAATGATCTTCATCGTAATAGTTGCATTTATGATTATGTGATTACCGTATGCGATGAAGACAGCGCAAATAAATGTCCGATATTTATAAATCCCTGCCGACACCTTCACTGGACCTTTGCTGAACCGTCCCAATTCAAAGGAACTAAAGAAGAAATCATTGAGCAGACCCGTAAAGTAAGAGATCAGATTCGTTCAAAGATACTTCGATGGATGAATGAATACAATTCAGAGGATTTTGAGAATATTTAAAATCGTTTATTCAAGAGGTTTAAGTTTACATTTTCTATTTTTGGTAGTCACTTTACTTTACTATATGGGGGCGATGACATCTGATATGAACCTGTTGATTTCTTCAACATACATGGCAATCAGCTGAATCTGAGATATCTGCAATTAAAAAAAGCTATCAAGCGCTTGATTTTTCTGTGATAACATAATACCTTATCACCAAACGACAGCGGTTGAACTAACTGCAATTTCGTCACGCTATTAAACTCTTGATTTTATAGCATAGTCTCAATTTATCTGTATCCCATACCTTATAGTGTTATTTTTCATCATATTATATAATTTTGATAGTTACAAATCACTTCATCTTGGCAAAACAATATGCACCGTTTACACAATAGATTAGAATTTTTGTGAGGATTTATCATTATGGCACACAAACCAGGGTTAACCAAAAAAGAGTTGGAGCAAGTTTTGGCTGATTCTACCTTTGTTGCAGATTACCGCTTTAGCATCCATGACTGCGGCGATGGCGAATGTACTATCTATATTCCATTTCAAGAGAAATATGTGCGACCTGGCGGGCTAGTTTGTGGTCCGGTCTTTATGGCGGCAGCGGATATGGCAATGTGGTTTGCCATAATGACCAAGCTTGGTCGCGTAGAGATGGCCGTGACCGCCGAGATGAAAACATCTTTTTTGAATGGGGCCAAGAGAGAGGGTTTTTACTGCACGGCCAGAACTCTTAAATTAGGTCGGCGTTTGATTTTTGGAGTGGCCGAGTGCATGAATGGCGATGGCACTCTGTTGGCGCATCATTCGTTAACCTATGTCCGACCGGATATGTAACGCTGAAATTATGAAAACGATTGCTTACAAACCGGATACCGGTAGACAAAAAATGCGTCGAGCTTTTGGTATCATTCTCGTCTTATTGAGTATTCTAATAGTAACAGGAATTATTGAATGATGCATCGAACAATCGTGTGAAGTGGACAGGGTGGAGGTGCAGTGGCAATTCCGAATGGCATTGGCGGTTGTTCAAGCAGTGCCGGCCCGCCCGCTTACACGTGGCGTTAATCAAGATATCTCCAACGTATCGTCAAAA
Source organism: uncultured Nitrospinaceae bacterium (assembly GCA_964195835.1). GTDB lineage: Bacteria > Desulfobacterota > Desulfobacteria > Desulfobacterales > UBA11574 > UBA11574. The sequence continues at coordinate 3,170 of CAXMTB010000229.1, forward strand.
TCTTTAATAATTAAGACAGTTTTGCCGCAACAAAATAACAAAGAGAGGTTTCAAATGAACTTTGAAAGGACAATCAAAGAGCGGAGGAGTATCAGAAAATACCAACCATAAGAGATTCCTCAAAACCTTCTGGAAGAAGTGCTGGAGACAGCTTTATGGGCTCCTTCGGGAATGAACAAACAGGATTGGGAATTAGTAGTGGTTCGGGGGGAAGAACGAGATCAATTATTAGAAATCGTTTCAAAATCTCAGGAACACATCCTGCCGCATCTTAAAGAGCTATTTCCGGAAAAAATCATTGAGATATCCCTCCAGGTCTTTAAGAATTTAGGAGGTGCTCCAGTTGTTATTCTGATCTATATTCCCAAGGATGTCATTGTTTACGAGAGAGACTTAGACGATCAAGGACGTTACCACCTTGAGTTCAACAGGTACAATTGGTTATTGAGTGCAGCTGCTCTCACCCAGAATCTCTTATTGGCAGCATATTCCAAAGGCTTAGGGACCTGCTGGATGACAGGGCCCAAGTATGTTGAGAAGGAAATAAATGAGCTGCTAAATATTGCAGATAAAGAACTTGTGTCCATAATCCCCATCGGGCACCCTGATCAGTCACCTCCAGCGCCTCCCCGTAAAGAGGGAGTTATTAAGTGGGTTGGTTTCTAATCAGCTATTCCAAATTGGTCTATTTCCAATCTTTGAAGTTTTGCTAAGATATATTAAAAATCAGAAGAGTAACATAGAAGTGATGGTTGGGGTTCCGAAGTGCTATTTCTTTTGATGCTATTTAAACACTATCAAAGAACAATCCTGAAAGAACCCTTGTCATTCCCATTGAGTAACCGTTATAAGTGAATCGGGAGGTGAGCATGAACTACAGCAATATTTTTTATGAAGAGGCGGAAGGAATAGCAAAAATCACAATCAACAGACCGAAAGTAATGAATGCCCTTAACATGGAGACGTTCCAAGAGTTGGCGAGTGCTTTCTCCATGGTAAAGGAAGGAGATGCCATCCGGGTAGTCATCATGACTGGAAGCGGCGAAAAAGCATTCATTGCCGGTTTTGACATCAATGAGATTAAAAGTATCTTTGAAAAAGGGCCTGTGGCTGCCAGAGAAGAGTTCTCCGTTGCGGCTCAACGCTTTGTGAGTAGTATCGAAGAGCTTGGAAAACCGGTCATAGCAGCAGTTAATGGCTACGCTTTAGGGGCTGGATCGGAAATCGCGCAGGCTTGTCATTTCGTTATTGCTTCTGAGAATGCTCGCTTCGGCCAGCCAGAGATCAACCTTGGCTTCAATCCATGTGCTGGCGGTACGGTACGGCTGCCCCGACAGGTTGGTCGCAAAAAAGCTTTAGAGATGATCCTCACGGGAGAGATGATTGATGCACAGGAAGCGCACAGAATCGGTCTTGTAAATTCAGTGGTGCCGATAGCAGAACTCATGAAGACAGTGGAGGCTCTGGCCAAAAAGATAATAGAAAAATCAGGAGTTGCCGTGCGCTTGTGCATGGATTCGGTGCTGCAGGGGTTGGAAATGTCCAAAACCGAAGCACTTATTAACGAGGCCAACATCCTTGGACTAACTGCAACCACTGCCGATGCAATGGAAGGGGTGAATGCTTTTCTGGAAAAGCGAAAACCCGTCTTTCAAAATAAATGAACTTTTTAGCACAAACGTAGGTATAACTCAGATGCAAAAATGGACCATCTGGATCCAAAGCGGCGATTGAGATATCTGCAATGATCAGCAAATATCAAAGGGCTGAATTTTACCAGATATTCATATCATATCACAACCTGAACCAACCTTGTG